>JBDSHM010000386.1:0-10689 GCA_039918495.1 Sulfuriferula sp.
GTGGATGCAGCGATTGTGGTCATAGAAAACATTCACCGACATATGCATCATGGCGGCGGCAAAAATTTCAAGGAAGCCTTGGTCACCGCAACCAACGAGATCGGCAACCCTACCAATATCGCCACTATTGCAGTCATTCTGGCATTTATTCCGATGGCCTTCGTGACCGGCATGATGGGGCCTTTCATGCGCCCCATACCCTTTAATGTCCCCATTGCAATGATTGCGTCGCTGGTTATTGCCTACATGGTCGTGCCCTGGGCCGCCAATCGCTGGCTCGCCAGCAAGGCTGCCAAGTCACTGGCGGATAAACCCGCGCTGGAAGATCATGCCGCCGAACCGCAGGACCGGATGCACCGTGCCTACGTGACCGTGATTACACCATTCATCAAGCATGCAGGGCGTCGCAATATCCTGTTCCTGATCGTGCTCGGCCTACTGCTGGCGGCCATGATCCAGCCCGCCTGGCAATTCATCCGGCCTGCCGGTCTGAACGGCCCGTTATCGGCATTAGGCGTAGAGCTGAAAATGCTGCCCAACGACAACACCAATACCTTCCTGGTACAAGTGGACACGCCCGCAGGAACGGCCTTGGCGGAAACCGACCAGGTGACGCGTGCGGTGGGCGATGTGCTTGCCAAGACCAAATACGTGACCGATTATCAAACCTTCCTTGGCATGACGGCACCGGTAGATTTCGCTGCGCTGGTGCGCGGCGACATGCTGAAACACGGTGACAACATCGCTCAATTACGGGTCAACCTTACCAACAAACATGATCGTTCCGTGTCATCGCATGAAATCGTCAACAACTTCAATGCGGCACTGGTGCCGGTCCGCAAAGCCTTCCCGCAGGCCAAGCTGAAACTCTATGAAACACCGCCAGGTCCGCCGGTACAGTCGCAAATCCTGGCCGAGCTGTATGGCCCGGACTACAACAAACTGCGCGCTGCTGCGGCGGATGTGGATAAGGATTTCAGCAAAATATACGGCATCGTCAACGTCGATGATTCCGTAACCGGCACGGTGAATGCCTTCCATGTAAAAGTGGATCGTGAAAAAGCGGCGCTCTCAGGTGTCGCTGTCGGCCAGGTGGCCAAGCTGCTACATGATTATGTATCCGGTTTTTCCATCGGCACCGTCCATCTGAACGACGCGCGTGAGCCGGTTGACATTACCGTGCGCCTGCCGCAAAGCGAACGTCAGACGCCCGCCCAGATACTCTCGCTGCGCGTCACCAGCATGACCGGTCAGCAAATACCGCTGTCGGCTATTGCCACCGTGGAACGCACCACTCAGGACAAGCCGATCTATGACCGCGATCAACACCCTACGGTGATGGTGGGTGGCGAATTGCTGAAATCAAGCCCGGTATATGCGGTGCTGGCCCTGGACAAGATGCTTGACGGTAAACTCCTGCCTTCCGGCGTGAAGTTCAAAACCGGCAACCTCGGCTTTGTCGAGGCACAGCCCGACGATGTGATGAGCTACCATCTGCTGTGGGGCGGCGAAATGCGTCTCACCCTGGATGTGTTCCGTGACCTCGGCTCAGCCTTTATCGTGGCACTGGTATTTATTTATCTGATGCTGGTGGGCTACTACAAGTCGTTCATGATGCCGCTGATCGTGATGGGTGCAATCCCGCTCACGCTGGTGGGCGTATTTCCGGGGCACTGGATTACTCACCAGGCGTTTACCGCCACTTCGATGATCGGCGTCATTGCACTGGCCGGTGTCGTGGTACGTAATTCGTTGCTGCTGATTGACTTCATCATCGACTATCGGGCACACGGCTATAGCCTGGAAGAAGCCGTGATCGAAGCCGGCGCAGTACGCTTCCGCCCGATTATGCTGACCGCACTCGCCATCATCCTGGGCTCGGCTATCATGGTTACCGATCCGGTATTCGGAGGCTTGGCGGTGTCGTTGATTTTCGGTACCTTTGCCTCTACAGTACTGACACTGATCGTCATTCCACTCATGTATTACCTGTGGGAGCGTCGTTTGTTGGCGCGCCAAACAAACACTATTTAACCTGACTGAAGGAAACACCATGACCGTAGAACGCACAGTACGCATTATCGCCGGCCTGTTCATCATGATCTCGCTATTACTGGCACACTTGGCCGGTACCGTGGACATGAGCCACATCAGTTGGCTGTGGCTGACCGCCTTTGTCGGATTCAACCTGTTCCAGAGCGGCATTACCCGTTTTTGCCCAATGGATATCATGCTCAAAAAAGCCGGTGTTAAAACAGGTTGCGGTCTTTAATCCCGGAGGCCTATTTTGGAATTCATTCAACAAAACATCTGGCTGGTTTTAATTGCGGCATTTTCAGGCATCATGCTGCTTCTGCCCATCGTACGCGGCAAACTGAGCGGGGCGCTCAGTGCCGATACCACTCAGACAGTACAGCTCATCAATCATCAGGATGCGCTGATTCTGGACGTGCGCGAAGCCAACGAGTTCGCCGGTGGACACATTGCCAACGCCCGCCACATTCCGCTTGGGCAACTGGCAACCAGCCTCAAGCCCCTGGAAAAACACAAAGACAAGACCATCGTGGTGAACTGCCAAAGCGGCACGCGTTCGGCCATGGCCTGCGGTGTCCTGCGCAAAAACGGCTTCAGCCAGGTTTATAACCTCAAAGGCGGCATCAAGGCTTGGGAACAGGCCGGTCTGCCGGTGGTGAAATAATATGCCTACAGTCACCATGTATTGCACCGCTGTTTGCCCCTACTGCGTCATGGCCGAGCGCCTGTTGCAAGGCAAGGGGATCAGCGTGGAAAAAATTCGCGTCGATCTCGACCATGAGCGCCGCACTGAAATGATGACACGCAGCGGTCGCCGTACCGTTCCGCAAATCTATGTGGGTGAGACCCACATCGGCGGCTTCGACGATCTCTCCGCGTTAGACCGCGCCGGCAAACTCGATGCTTTGCTAAAAAGCTGACTGTGCGCTTGAAAAGCGTCTGAAACACCGCATCTATCCAGTATCTTTTCGCAGAGGTACTGAATATGAATCTGGTTTGCCCTTCCTGCCTGGCGGTTAACCGCATCCCTGCCGAGCGCGTCGATCAGGCTCCCAAATGCGGAAAATGTGGCGCGCCCATGCATTCCGGCTTGCCGCTTGACCTCGGCGCCCACAATTTCGATCGTTTCATTACCCGCAATGATTTGCCAGTACTGGTGGATTTCTGGGCGAGCTGGTGCGGACCCTGCAAAATGATGGCACCCGTATTCAAACAGGTAGCGGCGGAACTCGCGACTCAAGTACGGTTTGCCAAGCTTGAGACGGAAGCCGAACAGGCACTGGCTGCGCGCTACAATATCCGTAGCATTCCCACCCTAGTTTTGTTCAAAAACGGTAGCGAAGTCGCACGTATGTCAGGCGCACTGGATGCCAACGGACTGAAACGCTGGTTGGCACAACAGGTGTAATGTAGATATTTGGCTAGTAGGCGACGACCTGGGGATCCAAGCTGCGCCACATATACCAGGTTGCCACTGAACGCCAGGGACGCCATGCTTCGGCCAAGGCATGCATGCCGATTTTATTGAGCGGCACACCTTCCTGGTAATGTATGGCCATGGCTTTTTGCAGACCGATGTCGTCGAGCGGCAGCACATCAGGCCGCAATAAATAAAACACCAGAAACATCTCCGCTGTCCAGCGGCCAATGCCACGTACCCGGCATAATTCGACAATCACCGCCTCGTCATCCATGCCCTCCCACAAGCCGGGATGCAGCGAACCATCAACAAACTTGCTCGCAAGATCGCGTAAATATTCAACTTTTCGCAGCGAGAAACCACACGCCCGCAAAACCTCTGGCGCAGTATCTGCGATAACATCCGGGGTGACGGCAACACAGGCCAGCAAACGCTGCCACACGGCTTCAGAGGCTTTTACAGAAATCTGTTGTCCGGCAATGGAACGTGCCAAAGTGGAAAACGCATCACCACGGCTGCGCAGACTGATTTCCGGATAACGCGCAATCAGCGATTTCAATACGCCGTCACAGGCCGATAATTCCCCAATAGCTTGCTGCCAATAGGGCGGGGACATCAGGCATTCAATCGGGTAAGCAGCGCCAGCAACTTATCCGGCTCATGGCCGCGCATGATTTTGCTGGCCTGTGTGGCTGCTTCCGCACTGTTGCTTTTGAGCACACGCTGTTTGACCGAGAGCAGACTGGCTGGATGCATGGAATAACTGCGCAGCCCCAGCCCCAATAACAAACGGGTGAGCAACGGGTCGCCCGCCATTTCACCGCACACCGATACCGGCTTGCCGGCTTTTTCACCGGCGCGAATGGTCATCGAGATCAGCTGCAATACGGCAGGATGCAAGGGATCGTACAGGTGCGCGACGCTGTCGTCGGCCCGATCAATCGCCAGCGTGTACTGGATCAAATCGTTGGTACCTATCGACAGGAAATCCATGCGCTCGGCAAACGTCTGCGCGGCCAGTGCAGCAGCAGGAATCTCTATCATTCCGCCCACTTTGACGGTCGGATCGAAATCGATACCATCCGCAGTCAGGCTGGCCTTGGCAGCTTCAATCGCATACTGAGTCTGCCGCAACTCTGGCAGATTGGACAGCATTGGAATAAGAATACGTACCTGCCCGAATTTTGAAGCCCGTAAAATAGCGCGCAATTGGGTCCGGAACAGGATTGGTTCAGCCAGGCACAATCGAATTGCGCGCAGACCCAGTGCCGGATTAAGCGAGTGGGCGGTGAGTCCGGCCAGTGGTTTGTCGGCACCGAGATCGAGGGTGCGTATCGTCACCGGCAATCCATTCATCGCCTGAGCCACTTCACGATACGCTTCGAACTGCTCATCCTCACTGGGCAGATCTGTACGATTCATGAACAGGAATTCGCTGCGGAACAGACCTATGCCTGTGGCGCCCGATTCAAGCACTGCCTCCACGTCCTGCGGCAATTCAATGTTGCCATGCAGTTCCACCATCACGCCGTCCAGGGTTGCAGCACGGTTCCCCTTCAGGCGCTTGAGTTTCTGGTGTTCGATCTTCCATTCGTTCTGGCGCAGCCGATATTCTTCCAGCACTGTTTCATCCGGATCGAGGATCACCACACCGTTATCACCATCCACGATGATGATTTCATTTTCACGGATCAGGCTGCGGGCATTATGCAATGCCATCACCGAAGGGATATTCAGGCTGCGCGCAAGAATGGCGGTATGAGAAGTGGCGCCGCCCACGTCGGTAATGAATGCCGCAAACTGCTGGCGCTTGAACCCGATCATGTCGGCTGGAGAAAGATCGTGCGCTACCAGGATGCCGTCGTGACGCTCATCTTCGGCTAACGGCAGATGTCCGGGATGCCCGAGCAACTCCTTGATCACGCGCTCAACTACCTGAACCACGTCGGCCTTGCGTTCGCGCAGATAAAGATCGTCAATTTCCTCGAACTGCGCTACCAATTGTTCCATCTGCTGGGTGAGCGCCCATTCTGCGTTGCATTGCTGGGTTTCAATGAGCTGCTTGGGTGCTTGAGACAGCATCGAATCATTCAGAATCATCAAATGCATGTCGAGAAATGCGGGCAGTTCTGCCGGAGCATTGGCGGGAATCTGGCTATGCAAAGCACTCATCTCGGCGCGCACGGTTTGCACAGCTTCATCGAAACGTTCCAGCTCCTCCGCAATGTGGGCTTTTTGCAGCACGTAATGCGCCACTTCAATGCGGGTATGCGAAGCCAGTCGCGCCGGGCCAATGGCGATGCCGCTGGATACCCCAATACCATGCAAAGTGGCGCTCACTCACCTTCTCCGAACTTGTCGTTGATCAATGCCAGCAGGGCATCCATCGCCACAGCCTCATCCTCACCTTCAATTTCCAGATTGATGGTGCTGCCTTTGGCAGCCGCCAACATCATCACCCCCATGATACTTTTGGCGTTGACTCTGCGGTTATTTCTGGTCAGCCAGATAGCGCTCTGGAATCGCCCGGCTGTTTGTGTAAGTTTGGCCGAAGCCCGCGCATGCAAGCCGAGCTTGTTAATGATTTCAACGTCCTGTTGCAGCATCGCACAACTCCGGTGAAATATGCAAAATGCCTTCATGGCCACCAGAGAGTGCCTTGATTACCAGCTTGTCGAGCGGCTCATGGCGATAAGTAAGGGCGCGGATCAACATCGGCAGATTGACCCCGGCAATACCTTCCACCCGGCCTGGATAAAGCAGGCGGCAAGCGGTATTACACGGTGTGGCGCCATACACATCCGATAACATCAATACGCCATCACCCTGATCCAGCTCATCAATCAGCAGCTGGGCTTTTTCGGTCATCATCATGATGTCCGGGCAATCAATCACATTGAACGGTATGAGATAAGGCGGCCGCTCACCCATTACGTGGGTGGCGCATTGAATCAGACTTTCTCCCAGGCTGCCGTGGGCGACGATGAGTATGCCTATCATGATGATCGAATCAAATTAAAACGGAGAGTCATTCTACCGCAGTCAGGACTTAGACTCGAAATGCAGACGTTGTTTCATGCCGGCGGTGAGTTCGACATGACCTTGCGCGTCGATAAACATGACATCGGCCACCCCCATGCGTTGCGCTGCGGCTCGCCAGCCGGCACTTCCGGAAATGAAAATGGGTTTGCTGGCAACGTCCGACAAAGTGCCGGCATGATCCGACGGCGGAATCAGCACGGTAACGGCCTGCACCCCTTGCGCGGGCCAACCGGTACGCGGATCGATAATGTGGCAATAGCGTTTGCCGTCCACTTCAAAGTAGCGCTGATAGTCACCCGAAGTACCGATGGCTTCGCCGTCGTGTAAATCCAGCGTCGCAATGGGGCCGGGGCCGCGCGGATTCTGGATGCCGACGCGCCACGGACGATCACCGTGTTGCCCCAGCGCCAAGATATTGCCGCCAATGTTGATCAAGGCATTCTTTACCCCCTGGCTGCGCAGGTAACGTGCCGCCACATCCAGCGCATAGCCTTTGGCGTAGCCGCCCAGATCCAGACGTACCGCAGGATTGTTGCTGTGAAACATGATGCCGTCAATCACGATATCGCGCATTTGCGGATTGGCGTGCACCAGTTCGGCAATTTTTGCCGGATCGGGCAGTTTCGCCTTGAAGGTGTCGGACTGAAACCCCCACAAACGGATCAGGTTACCGATCGCCGGGTTGAACAATCCCTGGGATTGTTCCGAATAGCGCGTGGCATCGCGAATGATCGGGATCATGCCGGGCGCAATCGCCGCCTGACTCGGGCTCAGCTCGAAGATGCCATTCATACGCTGCAGTGTGCCCGGTTCCCAGGCATGCAGGCTGTGATGCATCTCGTCGAAATCGCGCAAAACCTGTGCTGTGACACGACGCGCCTTGTCTACCGGTTCCCCGTAAATGCTCACCTCCACACGGGTGCCGAACACGTAGCTTTCCTGAGTGTAAAGAGGCGGTTTGGTACAGCCCGCCAAAGCCAGCAGCAACAACATCAATACACCCATCAAACGCATCGCTGCTCCAGCGCATCAATGAATCTGCCGGCCACGTTAAACCCGGTTTGCTGAGTGATTTCCTGAAATCCGGTGGGGCTGGTGACATTGATTTCAGTAAGGTAATCGCCGATTACATCCAGCCCGACCAGAAACAGGCCCAGATCGCGTAATACCGGTGCTATCGTCTGCGCAATTTCGCGGTCGCGTTCGGACAGGGGTTGCGCAACACCGCGACCGCCCGCCGCCAGATTGCCGCGTGTTTCGCCTTCGGCAGGGATCCGTGCCAGCGCAAACGGCACCACCTCGCCGTCTATCAGCAGGATGCGCTTGTCGCCCTGTGTGATTTCAGGAATATAGCGTTGCGCCATCACCGTGCGGGTTTCCAGCTGGGTCAGTGTTTCCACAATGACATTGAGATTCGCGTCACCGCCGCGCACCCGGAATATCCCTGCACCGCCCATACCATCCAGCGGCTTGAGAATCACGTCGCCGTGCTCTGCCAGAAACGCCTTGATATGAGCGGCACGCCGCGTTACCAGGGTGGGTACCGTAAATTGCGGAAAACGCGCGATGGCCAGTTTTTCATTGAAATCACGCAATGTATTGGGGCGGTTGAATACTCGCGCACCTTGGCTTTGCGCCAACTCCAGCAAGTGCGTGGTGTACAGGTATTCGGTATCAAACGGCGGGTCCTTGCGCATTACCACTGCATCGAAGCGGTTCAATGACGTCGCCTCGGCGTCGCCCATCTCAAACCAGTGGGCATTGTCATCCATCACACGCAGCGCTTTGGCGTAGCCGATGACCTGATTGTCGCGCAGGATCAAGTCTTGCTGACGCAATGCAAACAAGGCATGCCCGCGTCCTGCTGCTTCGCGCAGCATGGCTACCGAACTGTCTTTATAAGCCTTGAGCGTACTTATCGGATCGAGTATGAAGGCAAGGTTCATTGTTTTTCCGGGTCGGTTTGTTCCAGTTCCATGGATGCCGCCAGCATCGCCAGCCGAGCCACCACGCCATAAGTATAGAAGCGGTTGGGTGTGGAATCCGGATTTGCCAATTGGTTCGGCGTGCAACATGGGGTGGCGAATGCCAACGGCACAAAGTGCATCCCCGGCGCATTCAGGTTTTCATCCGGCCCGCGCCCGGTATGCACACGATAGAAACCGCCGACGACAAAATGGTCAATCATATAGACCACCGGTTCCGCTACCGCATCATTGATGCTCTCGAAGGTATGCACACCTTCCTGGATGATGACCTCAGAAATTTGCTGGCCTTCCTTGCCTACCGCCATTTTGTTGCGCTGCTTGCGGTTCAGTTCACGCACCTGGGACGGATCCTTTACCGTCATGATGCCCATGCCGTAGGTGCCGGCATCGGCCTTGGCAATCACGAAGGGCTCGGCGTCGATCTTGTATTCATCGTATTTTTGGCGGATTTTGTTCAGTACGATGGTGGCGTTCTTTTCCAGGCATTCTTCACCCTGGCGTTCCTGAAAATTAACCCGCCCGCAAGTGGAAAAATACGGATTGATGAACCAGGGGTCGAGCCCGATCAGCTCGGCAAATTCTGTCGCCACCTGGTCATAGGCGGCAAAATGGCGCGACTTTCGGCGTATATGCCAGCCGGCATGCAAAGGTGGCAGCATCGATTGTTCGAGGTTTTGCAGTACTGCCGGGATGCCGCCGGAGAGATCGTTGTTAAGCAGAATCGCGCATGGGTTGAAGCCTGCCACGCCGACCCGGTTGCCATTCCTCACGACAGGTTCAAGTAGGAGTGAGCCGCCATCCGGCAAATCAACTTTGAGCGGCTCGGCAAGATCGGGGATCAGGCTGCCCAGGCGCACTTCCATGCCTGTTTTTCGCAAAATATTGGCCAGTTGCGCCACGTTTTGCAGATAGAACAGATTACGCGTGTGATTCTCGGGGATCAGCAGCAGACGCTGCGCGTCCGGACAGATTTTTTCTACCGCACTCATTGCCGCCTGTACGGCCAGCGGGATGAAATCAGGATTGAGGTTATTGAATCCGCCCGGGTACAGGTTGGTGTCTACCGGCGCCAGCTTGAAACCGCTATTGCGCAAATCGACTGAAGTATAAAACGGTGCAGCGTGCTCCTGCCACTGATTGCGGAACCAGCGTTCAATCTGTGGGGTGGCACCCAGAATCATGCGCTCCATATCCAGGAGCGGGCCGGTGAGGGCAGTCGTTAAATGCGGTACCATGCGTAAACCTCGTGTAGTCGTTATGAGCGGATTATATCCCGTAGACCCGGTCTTTCCTGCCATGTTCAACATCGTTCTCTATCAGCCCGAAATCCCTCCCAATACCGGCAACGTCATTCGTCTCGCAGCCAACACCGGCTGCACCCTACATCTGGTCAAACCGCTGGGTTTTCAACTGGAAGACAAACAACTGCGCCGCGCCGGACTGGATTACCACGAGTATGCCAGTATTCTGGTGCATGAAGACTGGGCGACATGCCGCAGCCAGCTAAATGGCCGGCGCATGTTTGCACTGACCACCAAAGGCTCGACCAGCATCGGTGTTTGCCAGTTCGAAGCGGGAGATGTATTTGTATTCGGCCCGGAAACACGTGGATTGCCAGTAGACGTGCTGGATGAATTCTGTAGCGACCAACGCATTCGTCTGCCGATGGTGACGGGAAGCCGTAGCCTGAATTTGTCCAACTCGGTCGCGGTGACGGTATTCGAGGCCTGGCGGCAGATAGGATACACCGGCGGCGTTTGACTGTAGCGGGCTCACCGGCTATTACCGCTACCGCCAATACCCGAAATGAAAAAGATTATGTATCTTCACTGGTGCGGCGCACTGTCTCTCGGCATTCCTATCGTTAACATATTTCTGGGGAGGCATTCTGCATGCAGGCACCCATGAAGAGAAAGCCTGCATACCGAATATGTTAACTGACAAATCCGGTAAGATAACAACGGATGCGCATGACATGACGTTGCATCTGATATGCACCCACATCCTAACAACCTATTTCTATGCCATCGCCTCCTGCCGAAGATCCTCTAGTCGACTTGCTCTCCCGCTGTGCACTCGGTGATCAACTGGCATTTGAACGTCTCTATCGCGCCACCTCTGCAAAACTGTTTGGCATTGTGCTACGTATAGTTAGAAGACAGGACTGGGCGGAAGAAATCCTGCAGGAATCTTTCGTTAATATTT
>JBDSHM010000387.1:0-5432 GCA_039918495.1 Sulfuriferula sp.
GCCGCCAATCTGGGCGTAAAAACGGGCGACACGATCGTCTTGCTTACCAATACGCCATCGGGCGGAATCAATGCCGTTGAAGGGCACGTGAGCGGTTTGGCGTCTACATCCATGAAGGCATACGACGATACCATGCTGCGCGTACCGATCGAAATGGCTCGCACACTACTACGTACCAAAGGCTCGCATGTTTGGGTTGTGTCCCTGAAAAATACGGATATGACGAATGAAGTCGTCAAGAAACTGAAGGCCGCGCCGGCCTTAAAGGACTACGAGATTGTCCCATGGACAAAACTTGCGGATTTCTATAACAAGACCGTCGCACTGTTTTCCAGCCAGATGAATATCGTCAAATCCATCATCGCGCTGATTATCATACTCAGCATCAGCAACACCATGACCATGAGCGTACTGGAACGTACCGTGGAGATCGGCACGGCAATGGCGCTGGGAATTCGACGTCAGCGCATCCTCGGTCTGTTCCTGATGGAAGGATCCTTGCTGGGCGCAATGGGAGGCGCTTGCGGCGTGATACTCGGTTATCTGGCAGCGCTCATCATCTCGGCCATCGGCATTCCGATGCCGCCCGCGCCGGGCATGTCGCGCGGATTCATTGCGGCGATCATGATCACGCCGGGCATCGTTCTGCAAGCCTTGTTGCTAGCTGTCATCACCACCATTATCGCAAGCATCTATCCGGCCTGGCGCGCATCGCGGCTGGTAATTGTCGATGCCTTACGCCACAACCGCTGAGGAGCATTAGGCATGTGGAAACTCGCCCTGCGAAATGTGCTGCGCCACAAGGCACGAACCGGCATGACCCTATTGGCAATCATCGCCGGTGTGGTCGGTCTTATTCTGAGCGGCGGTTTCGTCCACGACATTTTTACCCAATTGGGTGAAGCACTGATTCATTCGCAATCCGGTCACGTACAACTTTCGCGCACAGGCTACTTTGAGCATGGTGCGCGTAGTCCGGAGAAATATTTAATCGCCAAACCTGATCCGATACGCAAATATATCGCGACGATGCCCGAAGTGGATGACGTAATGGGCAGAATCTACTTTGCCGGTCTCCTCAATAACGGCCGTTCCGATCTGCCCATTGTCGGCGAGGGCGTGGAAGCCTCGCGTGAAGCCCGTCTCGGCAGTGGAATGGTGATCACCGCCGGGCGCAGGCTCGAAAACAAGGACCAGAATGGCATGATGATCGGTTACGGGTTGGCGCACGCGCTCAAACTCAAACCGGGGGACTGGGCAACGCTGGTGATGAACACGGCTGATGGCGCTTTAAATAGTCTCGACCTCCAGGTAGTCGGCATTTTCCAGACTTTCTCCAAGGATTATGATGCACGTGCGGTACGCATTCCCTTGACGTCTGCCCAGAATTTGCTCGGTACGCACGGCGTCAATACGCTCGTGGTGTCCTTAAAGAAAACTGATGATACAGCAGCCGTCACCTCGGCGTTGACCAGCAAATTTGCCGGCGCAGGGCTGGAAGTGAAAACCTGGCTGGAGTTAAATGATTTTTATGCCAAAACAGTGAAAATGTATGACGTGCAGTTCGGCGTGCTGCGCCTCATCATTCTGTTAATGGTGTTATTGAGCGTGATCAATAGTGTGAACATGAGCATCTACGAGCGCGTGGGCGAATTCGGCACCATGATGGCCTTGGGCAATCGCAGCAGCCGGGTCTTTACCCTGATCATCACCGAGAACACCATTATCGGCTTGACTGGCGCTACTCTCGGCGTGATTCTGGGCATTGCATTGGCGCTGATCATCTCGGCCATCGGCATCCCGATGCCGCCACCGCCCAACGCCGATCTGAGCTATACCGCGCACATCCGTGTAGTACCGTCGGTGGTCGCCGGGGCCTTTGCTGTGGGACTGATCGCCACCTTCCTGGCTGCGTTTTTGCCAGCCGCGCGGGTACGTCACATACCGGTGGTCGATGCGTTGCGACAGAACGTTTAAACCGTTTTTGCGCCGGCTGCGTGGCTAGAAATCGCGGCGCAGTTCTGTGTAAACGCGATCCTGATTATTGTACTGGCCGAAAAATCCGGTGGGCGATCCTCCGAATGCATCCAGACCGAATGCCAGGCGCCAGTTACGCTCGAATTTCCAGGTCGCCTTGGGCCGAAACATCCAATCGCTACGATTGAGACTATGCACGGCAAGCGCTTCCACTTCCCAGTTGTGCGCTATCTTATGGTTTATCAACAGGGAAACATCGTTCTCGATCCGGTCGGCGATAATATTCGGATCATGATTGAAATAAACACGCTGAAAGAACTGCGTATTGATCCTGGTTTTTGCAGTCGGGTTAAAGTCCAGGCCCACGATCCAGTCGAGTGTATTCTGTTTCACCAGACCGTTAACATCGTTAGGGTTCAACGTATTATAGCGACGCCCATTGGTATACACCGCTTCCGCTTTAAGTACGAAAGAGCCCAAGTCCTTGGATAGGGTTCCGCCGGTTTGCCAGATACGGTCATGACGCGGCGTATAAATAAAATACGGTGTGGGTACCGATACCAATTGGCGATAAAACGTCTGCTGACTGTCCATGCTGCTGTAAACAAATCCGGACATATCCCAGCCATGGCTTAGCTGGGTAAGGCGCAAGCCGTAATTGGTATTATTCATACGATTTGCGGGCAATACCTCGTCCCTGAACACAACCGGATAACCTGCCGGCGTTACCGGATAGGGATAGAAATCCGATCCGGCACCAGGCTGGCTGAAATTCTTCGGTTTGCCGATCTGGTCATAACTGGGAACCGGTATCCAGATCAACTCAGCATGAAAATCATCCTTGAAATACTCGGCACGGGCAGCCCATTGTGGAATACGCAGCACCTGAAAATCCGGCAGAATGAATTCGCGCAGGTCCTTGGCAGAAACAACGTCGGCAACGAATACACCGACCATTTCGCCCCACACAATCTGTTGTCTGCCTATGCGCCAATCCAGCCCGGCGCCCGTAAAGTCCATATAGGTTTCGCGAAACTGCAGTCCGAAGCGCTGGTCATCACGCACCGCATCCTGATAATAGTTCGTGAAATCATAAACTGCGTTGTAATCGAGACGACCACTTACCTTCCAGTGGATGCCCGAACCCAGATTGCCCTCTGTACCCAGCTCAAAACGCCCCATTTGTTTCGACCAATGCGCAGGGTGCGGATAAGTATAGGCAAACTCGGTTTGCGCGAACCCGTGCCAGCGCGATGGCGCCTTGTCTTTGCCAGGCGATGTCAAAGTACCGTCATCAAACAGGGCTGCCTTGCTGTCTGGCGCATCCTCAACAGGCTTGGTTGCGGACTGGCGACGCTGGTCCGAACCGGAACCAATACCAAACAATGAATCCTTCGATTCCGTCGCATCTGCGGATGTTTTCGCCGGCATCGGCTTATCCGACGCTGCGGGAGCATCGAAGAGCGCATCCTTGGACATTGGCAGATCCTCACCTGATGCAGCCAGCAAAAACATATCCTGCTTGCCGGGTTTATTCGTCTCTATCACCCCCGACGCATTTGCCAGCACAGGTGCGCTTAGTAACACTACCCCTACCGCTTTTGTCCAATGTATCCCCATATTAATTCTCCCTGTCACCCGCTGTTGCGCTATTCGTATTGACCGCTTTCCATTTTTTATCCGTTTTTATACCCAGCATCGTTATATGCCCATCTTCGACTCGTATGAGTCGATCAGCCATGGCCATGACATGACGGTCATGCGTGGAAAAAATGAAGGTCGTACCATAGCGCCTGTTCACATCCTTCATCAAATTCAGGATGCTCTCACCCGTTTTGCTGTCCAGGTTGGCCGTTGGTTCGTCAGCCAGCACGATGCGGGGATTAATGGCCAATGCCCGGGCGATCGCAACTCGTTGCCGCTGTCCCCCGCTCAATTGATTTGGCATGTGCTTGGCATAGCGCTCCAGCCCGACCACATTCAGGAATTTTTTGACCCGTTTACGCCGTTCTTCACGACTGATTTCAGGCAGTTGGAGCAGTGGGTACTCGACGTTTTCAGCCGCGGTCAGCACCGGAAACAGATTAAAGGTCTGAAAGATAAAACCGGTAGTACGCGCACGTAAATCTGCCAATTGATTGGATGATCGACCAGTCACCTCGACATCGTCGATGAAGACCTTGCCATGAGTAGGATTGTCGATACAGCCAATGATGTTCAACAGCGTGGTTTTACCGCTGCCGGATGGCCCTGCGATGGCCAAAAACACGCCCTCCTCGATGGAGAGTGTGATATCTTCAAGTGCAATAACCTTTTGCTCACCGAGCAAATATTCTTTGGTTACGCCTTCGACCCGGACCAGGCTCATTGCACCCCATCCGTACGAGGCGGCATCGTTTGAAGGATTGATACCATGTCCATAACCTCCTTTTTTTATCGTGCCGGTTTTTTGGCTTGTTTCCTTTTTCCGGTTCTGATGACAGCCGCAGCTGCTGCAGAGCCCCCTATTGCGGACAGCGCCTTGGCCCGCAGCATTCTGGAAAAATCCGACGCGATACGGTTTCCTGCCCAAGGCTTTCAGGTAGATGTCGATATTGCCAGTTCTTCACCCGGAACGACTACTGAACATCGAAAATACCGGATTCTTTCCAAGGGCAATGAAAATACAGTCGTCATGATACTTGAACCTGCGTCGGAGCGGGGCCAGATCATGCTGATGAAAGACCGGGATCTCTGGATTTTCATGCCCGACGTTTCACAACCCATCCGGCTGGGATTGGCGCAGCGCCTGACCGGCCAGGTAGCCAACGGCGATCTGGCGCGCGCCAATTTCAGCGGTGACTATACCCCAAAATTACTGCGCACCGAAAAACTGGATGGCGATGATTATTATGTTCTGGAACTGGATGCCGTGGATCGAAGCGTGACCTACCATCGGGTCCTGCTGTGGGTTAACAAATCAAATTATCGCCCATACAAAGCTGAATTCCATGCGCTCTCCGGCCGTCTGCTGAAGACCAGTTTCTATGAAAATTACGAAACCATGGCGGGAAAACAACGGCCGACGCGCTTGCTCATACAGGACGCCCTCAAGTCAGGCGATACATCTGTACTGGACTACAGCAACATGAAATTGCGCGATTTACCCGACAAGGTTTTTAACAAGGACTATCTCAAGAAGCTGCAGTGAATATTTTGGTCAGTTTCAAAACAAACCGCAGCTGGAAAATGACCCATGACTAGATCACAATTCGCCCTGCTCAACCTGATTGTTGCAAGCGCCCTGCTCACAACCGCGTGCGAAACTGTGAATACGACACAAAGCGGCATGGTCGGAATTGACCGCAAACAAATCATGTCGCCATTGGTTTCCAGCCAACAACTCGAACAACAGGCATCGTTGACCTATACCAGTTTGGTTGGTCAGGAAGCCAAACAGGGGGACCTGAATCCTG
>JBDSHM010000388.1:0-3852 GCA_039918495.1 Sulfuriferula sp.
CCGCCCATCGGTCACCAGGCCAGGCGCCTGCCGGAACGCACGCTGGCGCTCAAGCAGGGCCGCGCGTACTGCAGGGATCGCCGCCACTTTGGACGCGCCGTTTCCTATCATTTCCGAGCGTAATTCATTGCTCACCTGCTTATCGTCAAGCCAGATTTCATCTTCATCAAAACGTACGTTCAGCTCGCGTGCGAGTTGTGCCAAAGCAAGCTCATCATCCAGTGCAATCGCATTTTTTTGCGCCGCAAGCGCAATCAGACGGTATAACGCCCCACTATCCAGATAATGAAACCCCAAAGCACGCGCGACGAGCGCCGCAACCGTACCTTTACCGGATGCGGACGGCCCATCAATCGCAATCACCGGAATGGTTGTGTGCCGGGTAATTGAAGCAAACACATCAAAATATCCAGGAAATGTTTTGTTCACGCATTTCGGCTCGTTGATCCGTATTTCCACACCACCCAGCGTCACCAGCGAGAAGCACATCGCCATACGATGATCGTCATAGGTATCTATGGTTGCGGCCTGCAGCTGTTCCGGCGGAATTATGCGCAGGAAATCCGTCCCTTCCTCGACTGTCGCGCCCACTTTGCGCAATTCCGTTGCCATGGCGTAAATGCGGTCAGTTTCTTTCACCCGCCAACTGCCTATATTGCGCAGGGTAGTTGGTCCTTTGGCGAATAGCGCCACTACAGCGATGGTCATCGCGGCATCGGGAATGTGATTGAAATCGGCGTCGATACCATGCAGACAGCCCGAAGCGGAAGCTTCCACCCAGTTCTCACCCATCACAATGGTGGCGCCCATCTGCTGCAGCGCCTCGGCAAAGCGAATATCGCCTTGTATGCTTGTGCTGCCAACCCCTTCCACACGAACCGGGCCGCCGCCGATCGCACCGGCCGCGAGAAAATACGAAGCCGAGGATGCGTCGCCTTCCACATAAATTGTACCCGGACTGCGATAAGTCCGGCCTGCCGGGACGCTGAAAGCCTGCCAGCCATCGCGCTCGACTTCAACACCGTAGCGACGCATCAAATTCAAGGTGATCTCGATGTAGGGTCTGGAAATCAGCTCGCCGATAACGCGAATATGGATGGCTTTTCCGCTAAGCGGTGCGGCCAGCAACAAACCGGTCAAAAACTGGCTGGATACGTTGCCGCGAACCGTCACTTCATTGGCATGAGATATCTGCGCCGGTGCAATTTTTAATGGCGGGAAACCCGCATTTTCAAGGTATTCGATCTGTGCCCCGAGTTGGCACAAGGCATCGACCAGATCGCCAATCGGCCGCTCATGCATGCGCGTCACGCCCCGTAGCGTGTAATCGCCGCCGGAAAGCGCCAACGTTGCGGTAAGCGAGCGAAATGCCGTACCGGCATTGCCCAGCGACAGTGCCGCCTGTTTGACCGGAAACGCTCCCCCTGCACCCTGTATGACATAGTCGTGCGTGGCTTGCCGGTAGATCCAGTCCACGCCGAGACTGGACAGCGCATCCAGCATCACGCGTGTATCGTCCGAATCCAACAGGCTTTTCACTACAGTGCTGCCTTGCGCAAGCGCCGACAACAGCAGAATGCGGTTGGAAATGCTTTTGGAGCCGGGTAGCTGAATATGCCCCTGGGCATGCATCAGCGGAGAGAGATCAAGAAATTCCATTTTCAGTTCTTGTGAGGATTGTTCGAGTAAAGCGATACGCTACGGCAATTATTTCCCGGACCAACGCACGCGCGCCATTTGCGCACGCTTGAACACGGTCTCCAGTCCGTTGGCGTCTTCCGTCGCCAACATCTCGCGTAACCGCTCCAGGCTGTCCTGATATTGCTCAATTTCCGTTAATAATGCCGGCCGGTTTGCCAAAGCAATATCGCGCCACATTTCCGGGCTGCTGGCGGCAATACGGGTAAAGTCGCGGAAACCGCTGGCGGCAAAGTCGAATAGCCTGTCGGCATTACCGCGGCGGGCAATCATGTCTACCAGGGTATAAGCCAGCAGGTGCGGCAAATGACTGACTGTGGCAAAAATGGCATCGTGCCCGGCGGGCGTCATTTCACTCAGTTTGGCACCGCAGGCTTGCCAGAGAGCATTTATCTTTGCTACCACACCCTTATCCGATTGAGGCAGCGGGGTAAGGATGACATTCTTGCCTTGATATAAGTCAGCGCGCGCCGCCTCGGCACCACAGGTTTCTGCTCCTGCTATGGGATGGCCCGGTACACAATTTTTCAAATGTGCCGCCAGATGCAGTTGCATCAATTCAGCCACATTTTGTTTGGTACTGCCTGCGTCAGTAATAATTGTTGTCGCCTCCATATGCGGGGCGATTTTCAGCATCAAGGCAGCCATTTGACCCACCGGCACTGCGAGCAGCACAACGTCCGCACCTTGCACTGCATCGGCAACTGTCGTGGCAATGCGGTCGATGATACCGAGCTTGAGAGCCGCTTCAAGATTTGTCCTGCTTCGCCCTACACCCACCACCTCGCCCACCGTCGCAGCCTGTTTAAGCGCCAGCGCAACCGAGCCGCCGATCAGGCCAACACCGAATATTGCAAGTTTGCGGATGTGAATCGTCATGATTTCAGCCATAGTCTGGATATTTAGTCCATGCAGAAGTAGTTACTGCGTGAATATACCATTCACGCAGTAGCCGTCGCAGCGTGACGTTAAATATCTCGGCCCAATACCTGGGCAATACCCTTGAGCTCGCCCATCAGGCTTTTCAGTTCATCGGGGTTCAATGCCTGATCGGCATCGCACCAGGCTTCACACGGTTTGGGGTGCATTTCCACCAGGAGTCCATCCGCACCGGCGGCAATGGCAGCACGTGATAGCGCAGGCACCATCCACGCCTTTCCACCTGCGTGTGAAGGGTCGACAATCACCGGAAAATGGGTTTCTTTTTTCAGCACCGGGATGGCGGTCACGTCGAGCATGTTGCGATAGTAGGTCTCGAAACTACGTACGCCGCGCTCACAGAAAATGATGTTATGGTTGCCACCTGCAGCGATGTATTCCGCAGCCATCAACCATTCTGAAACCGTCGCGGACATGCCGCGCTTGAGGATGACCGGCTTGCGCGTGCGGCCCACCTCTTTCAGCAGGTCGAAATTCTGCATATTGCGCGTGCCGATCTGGATTACGTCTACATCCCATTCCAGAAAGGTATCGAGCATGCGGATGTCCATCAGTTCGGTGACGATGGGAAGACCTTGCGCATCGGCAGCCTTGCGGAACATTTCCAGACCTTCCACTCCCTTGCCCTGAAAGGCATAGGGGCTGGTGCGGGGTTTGAACGCGCCACCGCGCATCAGGCGACAACCGGCTGCCTTGACGAATTTTGCAGCATCGTCCATCTGTTGCTGGGTTTCCACCGAGCAGGGGCCGCCAATCACTTGTATCGTATTGCCGCCGAGTTTGATGCCCTTGATATCGATGACGCTGTTTTCCTTGTGCCACTCGCGCGCCACGATCTTGTAGGGCTTGACAATATGCATGGACTGCTCCACGCCTGGCAATGCGTCGATCAGTTCTTTATCGATGCTGCGTTCGTCGCCAATGGCGCCAATAATGGTGCGCTCGACTCCGCGCGAGATATTGGTATCGCAGCCATACTCCTTGATTTTTTTTACCACCCCATCAATCTGGGTTTCCGTAGCCTCAGGGCTCATTACAACGATCATACTTGCTCCTTAAGAGCGCTTTCCAGCGCCTGCAAAAATTGAGTGTTTTCAGCGGCCAGACCAATGCTGACCCGCAGGTATTCAGGCATGGCGTAATTGCCTATGGGGCGCACTATCATGCCTTTTTCCAGCAAACGTCGGTACATATCAGTCGCATTACCGATACGAA
>JBDSHM010000389.1:0-7545 GCA_039918495.1 Sulfuriferula sp.
AATAATTCCAGTAACGCGTGAGGGTACCGGTACCGTTGCCGCTGGCGTCCGTACCCACTCCAGCGCAGACATAGGAGACCGGGTAGGAAATAATCTGGAAGCGGTTGGCGGGCGAAGCGAACGGGAACTGAAAGGGATTGATCGTCACCGTATTACCGCCAGTGGTCATCACGCTGGTATTGTCACCGCGATAAGCGTCCGCACCCGGTATACCCAGGTTATATACGGCGACCAGATTCATTGCACCCGGCACCTTGGCGACCGGCGGCCCCAGCACATCGAAGCTGTTGTCAGACGTGGTGAAATCCAGAATATCTCCAGCGCCGCTATTATCCACCTCGGCCCGGTAACGCCCGCCGCCGCTGGTTTGCAGGAACTCCAGATAATTTCCTCCGCTCACGCGCACACTGTTCGGCAATGCCAGACGCAGGTCGCGCGAAATGCGGCGCTGGGCGGTATCCGCAATATCGGTCAATTCGGCACGTCGTGCCGAATCGAAATAACCTTGCACCGGCGCACGGATGAAGACCGCCACCATCCCCGCGACAATGCCGGTGATGGTGATCACGATGATCGCCTCGATCAGGGTGAATCCGCGTTGTGATTTGGTCATGGCCGTCATCATTTCATCAGGGCACCGCATTCGGCGCGTAGCGGAAACGGTAGCCGGTGAGCGTGATATCGGTGCTGCCGGAGACCACCCGCACATCGATTTTCAGCACATCGTTGGGATTCGTCACCGAAGGAAAACTGGAACCAACCTGCGTGATACTGACGCTGGCCGTGTATGCGCCCAGCCCGGTAATCGGACTACCGATAATATCCACAATGGGCGACATGGAAAAATTCGTGTAGTCGGATACATTGTCGGCATTGCGCGGGCTGGTGACTCTGGCCGATACAGGCAACGTATCTTCCGAACCACCAACGCCGCCAGTACAAAGACTCGGATCGCTCGCGGTCAGCGCCTGTGTGTCTTTGGGAGAACAATAGGTGAAGGGCTGCAACTCGATCTCTTCCAGCAAGGCCTCGGCAATCGCCAGTCCCTGCTTGCGCACCATCGGATCGGCACTGTGCTGAGTCGTGACATTCATTACCGACAATACCCCCGCCACCGCGACACCGACGATGACGATGAACATCACCAATTCGATCAGCGAAAGACCGGTCTGCCGGTATCGGCTAGGAGTGAACATAGCCGGTGTCCTGTTCAACCGTGATGCTGCCCGTCGCCCCGTTCACCTGAATGGGTGATGGTGGAGAAATCGCCTGTCCAAGCGCATTGAACTGAAAATTGGTCGGTATCGAAACAAAGGTCACGCTGCCATGCGCCGTCACCTGAAAAGGACTGGTGCCAGTGGGACTGACCAGCGGTGTATTGCAAGTGGATATACCTGCTTGCAATGCAATGCTTAACGTCACCGTCGTTGAAGTGAAAGCCACGCAAACCGTGCGGCGTTGCGCAACTGCGGCTTTCTGAGCATAACGCAATATTGCCAGGGTCTCATCACTGAATCCGCAGCTATCGAAAGTCTGGCGATCAAAAAAACGTGGGATGACAGTAGCTGAAAGTATGCCTATGAGAATCATAACTACGATGAGCTCAATGAGGGTGAAGCCGGACACTGATTTTATGACCACAAGGAGACCTCGCTGCTGAAGGCAATGATTTCTGCTATGCCTGCATGTCTATCCATCCACCAAGATGCCTAACTGTAGAAAAATTACCATCAGTCAAAACACGTAGCATGCACGATGCATTAGCGCCGCATGGGGTACCCATGCGGCGCTAATGCTACGCAGTTACGCGCTACCGCATCCCGGCTTAAAGACGGGTAAGATCAGCCAAATTGGGTCAGCAACCACCATTATTCAATGTGATCGTCGGCGCGCCATTTAAAGCAGTGGGTTGAGTATACGTTACCCCACACGACGCGGGCGTAGTTGCACCTGTTTGAGAAAATACGCCACCAGCGTAGGTAAAGCCTTGGTAAGAAGTCAACGCTGCATCAATTCCGCCCGCTGCTGTTGCTGGGTAACCATTGACCAGTGACACCGCCTGTCCTTCCATGGTTATCGTGCCGGTCGCCCCATTTTGATTTTGCACCAGCGCTTGGGCATGTGCAATTCCTGCGGCAGATTGAACCGCACCGAACATTCCGCTAGCAGATGCCTTGCGCGCATCACTAGATATCCCGATGAAACGAGGCAATGCCACTGCGGACAAAATTCCCAGAATCACGATCACCACCACCAACTCGATCAAAGTAAAACCTGCCTGTACTTTACGCATCACTCGACTCCTTTAAATTTTTGAATTAAAAATACTTCTGGATACAACCTCAGCAATTAACATGCCTAAGGCATGTTTGCTTGTTCATTAACAACCTGTGGTCGTTGGGATGATAGACGGAGCTGATGGGCCAGCTGTCGCTGCTGTATAGGCCACGGAACAGGTGCCAGCCGTGCCGCCCGTTACATCTATCGTTACTGTCGTACCGGAAAGCGTTGCAGTAATGCCATCGGTTGCCGGGTTCAATTGAGCAGCGAGCAATATACCCCCCGTACCGGAAACGAGCGAGACATTCGCATCCGGATATTGATTTACCATTGCAACGAGCGTCCCATCCATATTGGTTGTGCCCGCTGTTGCTGTGCAAACAGATGGGGTAGTCAGACCAGCCAGATCCACCATGCAATTCGCCCGAGCCAGGGCGGAAGCCGCTTTGACTGCACCAAAGATAGCCTGCGCCTTGGCGATACGTGCCTGGGTCTGCAGATTGATGTAGCGCGGCAAGGCTGTCGCTGCCAGAATTCCGATAATGGCGATGACGACAACCAGTTCGATCAAGGTAAAACCGTGATTATTTTTATGCATTGTTTAGCCCTCCAAGTCCCGTCTTCACATGACGGTAAATTAATTTCGTAGTGCGAATACGCACAAACCATGCCACAACTTAATATTCACCCTGGGCTGCTATCCGCGTCAGCGTAATTCCTTGTACTTTGCCGACAGTTTTCGCGCCGTTAGCAGCCGGACTCGTAACCGCAGTCACTTTGAACCGCCATACCTTTGCATGGGAATGGTCCGTTGCAAACACACTATCGCGACCTTGCCTATAGATTAGCTCGTGTCGCCGTATATCAAAATACCAAGCATTGTCGGGAATGGGGTGCTGTTCGGGGTTTTGAAATGCCCCGATATAATTAGGTGGCGGTGCCACCAGCCATTTTATGGGGTTCTCATCCAACAAACCGGCCATTTTATCTGCTGGGCTTTCTATCATCAGCTCCCCAACACGCCATTGCAGGCCGCTGCGCATATTGATGACCGTCATTTCCATAACGGTTTTTTCTGCCAGTGCCTGATACCCGAGAAATCGATCATAGAGCAGCAGGGACAATACACTGACCAGCAGAATGATCCCCAACAGTTCGAGCAACGTGAAACCGGCCTGTCTTTTTCCAGGCAGCAAAACTGACGCTGAGGGACAACCTTTGCCCCATGGGGTTTTCATTTATGCATTGCGACCTTGCCCAAATCCCAGATGGGCAGGAATACGCCCAGCGCCAGGATCAGAACGATGATGCCCAGACCCACGATCAGGATCGGTTCTATTTGCGACGACAATGTTTTGAGTTCGTAATCCACTTCGCGCTCATACATTTCGGCGATCTCTTCCATCAGGCTATCCAGCTCGCCGGTTTCTTCGCCTACAGCAACCATTTGCAATACTACCGGGGTGAACACGCCGGCCGTTACGGCAGTGCGCAATATGCTTTCGCCGCGTTCGATCCCATCGCGCATCTGGGTCACCCGGCTGGCGATATAGGCGTTGTCGACCGTTTGCGCCACCACATTCAGACCTTGCACAATGGGCACGCCACTCTTGCTGGCCAATGCGAAACTACGCGCGAAACGGGCCAATGCACCTTTCAAAAGTATCTTGCCCACAATGGGGAAGCGCAGTTTGAGCTTATCCCAACGGTAGCGACCATTGACTGTGGCGATATAAGCCTTGAATCCAAACCAGGCGCCAATCAGCATCACGAGCATCAAGGGCCAGTACTTGACCATGAAATTTGAAAAACCGATGAGGATCTGCGTCATCAGCGGCAACTCGGCATTGAAGCCGGCATACACCTTGGCAAATGCCGGAATCACGAACAGGTTGATCACGGTGATGGCCACCGTCATGGCGATCACCACGAACATCGGATAGCGCAAGGCTGAACGTACCCGTTCGCTCATCAAGCGCTCGAATTCCAGATGATCGAACAGACGCAGGAAGATTTCTTCCAGACGTCCGGTCATTTCACCAACCCGCACCATGCTCAGATAAAAAGGCGAAAACACGTCGGTATGGCGACGCATGGCCGCGGAGAGCTCGCGGCCCGAATCCAGCGATTCGCGGAGATCACCCAACAGGCGTCCAAACGATTTATTGATGGCGGATTCCTGCAGCCCTGCCAGCCCGCGCATGATGGGTACACCGGCCTTGAGCAAGGTATAAAGCTGACGACTGAACAACTGGACATCGATGGATCGAATTTTTTCTTCGGTCAAACGCTCCCACCATCCGCCTTCGCTGCGCAGAGCAGGCTTTTTGGTTTCCGTGATATCGAGCGGGGTAATGCCGGTATTGAAAAGCTGCTCTGCCACGGCACCGCTATCCGCGCTTTCCAGGACTCCTTTTACCAGTTCACCATGTGCATTGCGGGCTTTGTAAGCGAAGAATGGCATATTTAATCGTCGAACTGATTGCTGATACGCATGGCTTCGGATACGGTACTGCGCCCTGCTCCGGCCAATGCCACGGCGTGTCTGCGCAGCGTCTGCCCAGCCATTTGCGTATGCGCTGCTTTCATAAAGTGTGCAGGATCCTGATGGTTGGCGGCATCAGCTACGGCTTCCGTCATTTCCAGCATTTCATACACGCCGGTACGGCCACGATAACCGGTGCCGCTGCAATGCGAGCAGCCACGTCCATGCAAAAACCGGTGGCTATCAACCGCATCGCCCAATTCGGCTTTCAGCCATTCACGCTCGGTGGGTTTGAGCTGATAAGGCTCGGCGCAGCTCTCGCAAATCACCCGCACCAGACGCTGTGCCAATACGACCTGAATGGAGGTGGCGACCATATAGCGCGGCACGCCCATATCCAGCAAACGGATCGGGGTACTGGCCGCATCGTTGGTATGCAAGGTGGATAAAACCAGGTGACCGGTCATGGCGGCGCGCATACCGATCTGGGCGGTATCCTGATCGCGCATTTCGCCGACCAGCACCACATCCGGATCCTGACGCAAGGCAGAGCGCAGCACCCTGGAAAAGGTCAGTTCGATTTTATCGTTGACCTGCACCTGGTTGATGCCCGGCAGACGATATTCGACCGGATCTTCAACGGTAATCAGTTTTCTTTCCAGCGTATTCAGTTCGGCCAGCGCACCATAGAGCGTGGTGGTTTTACCGCTACCGGTCGGTCCGGTCACCAGCACCAATCCGTTCGGGCGGCGCAGAATGGCGCGAAATCTTTCCAGCATATTGCCGGGCATGCCGATGGTATCCAGCTTGAGCGTCGTGCCGCCCTGGTTCAACAAGCGCATCACGACTGACTCGCCATACTGGGTAGGCATGGTGGAGATACGCACATCGATCTGTTGCTGCTTGACCTTGATGGCAAATCGGCCATCCTGGGGCAGACGTTTTTCCGAGATATCCAGGCCCGACATCAACTTGAGCCGCAGCGCCAGCGCCGAGGCGATCTTGATATCGGATTCGGTTTGCAGATGCAGTACACCGTCTATGCGAAAACGTATTTGCAGGCTTCCTTCCTGGGGTTCGATATGGATGTCGGATGCCCGGACCTGGGTCGCATCATCGAACACCGATTGCAGCAACTTGACTACCGGGGCCTCTTCCAGCCCGGCGGTCGCCCCCAGCGTACCGAAATCCACATAGCTGTCGCCCAGATCCTGCTCCAGCTCGCGGGCAAAATCCGTGATCTCTTCAGTCTTGCGGTAAATGCGATCAATGGTTTGCAGCAGCTCGCCTTCGTTCACCACCGCGAGCTCGATATTCCTTTTTACCGAACGGGCGATTTCGTCGTAAGCGAACAGGTCGGTGGGATCTGCCATGCCGAACAACAGCGCGGTACCATGGTCTTCGAGGGCGATAGCGCGGAAGCGGCGCGATTGCGTTTCCGGCAACAGACGCACCGTATCCGGATTGAAGTTGTAGTACTTGAGATCGATGTAGGGAATGTTGAGTTGCTTGGCGAGCGCGCCGGAAATCTGGTCTTCCGTCACGAAGCCATTCTCAACAAAGAAGCGGCCAAGCTTGCGCCCACTGCGTTTTTGCTCGGTCAGTGCTAACTGGAGTTGTTCTTCAGAAAGCAGCTTTTGCTGAACCAAAAGTTCGCCTAGTCGAACCTTTTCCGGCCTAGCCATAGCGCTCCTTTATTATCTGCTTATTGATAGTAAACCAAGTAACGGCTAGGAATGGTATTACTAAAGCAATAAACCCTCCTGATTATTCAGGTGCTGCTGATTCTGTTAACGCCGCCACAAATAGCGATAAACAAATCCGGGATAGGCCATGACCAGAAACAAGCAGGCGGTGACCACATAAAACTCCCAGTTCTGGTGTTGTACAGGACCCAGTTTACGCTGCAGCAGGAAACCTATTCCGCCTACCACAAAGTAGAGCATGATCAGCTCCATCAAACGCCAGCCGAACGCCTTGTGTTTATTTTTGGCAGGAACGATGAAAAATATACGTTCAATCAGAAAGGGTAGGTTAGCGGCAACCAATGCGGTAAGCAGCAAGGCAATAACAGGTGTATTCATAGCGATTTACCAATTGCATATGCACACAACGCCATCAGCGGTTGCGGCATGATACCGAGTGCCAGCATCCCCAAACCATTGGCGCTCATTAAAATGCGCATGTCGCTCTGTGGGGTGATCGGAGTCATATCATGCGGTTTGTCGAAATACATGAGTTTGACTACGCGCAAATAATAAAATGCGCCGATCAGTGAAAAAATAACGGCAACCACGGCCAGCCAGGTGTAACCGGCATGAACAACCGCCTGCAACACCGACAATTTGGCATAGAAGCCGATCGTGGGCGGAAGGCCGGCCAGCGAGAACATAATGAGCAGCAGCATGAACGCAAACCACGGGCTACGTTGATTGAGGCCTTTCAGATCATCCAGGTTTTCGGCCTCGAAGCCTTTGCGCGACAGTAGCAGTATCATGCCAAAGGAGCCCAGCCCCATGAGGACATAGCTAATTGTATAGAACACGGCCGAGGTGTAGCCATTGATATCGGCGGCCAGCAGACCCAGCAGCAGGAAGCCCATATGCGCGATGGTTGAATAAGCCAGCATGCGTTTGAAATTGGTCTGGGCTATGGCCGCTATATTACCCACCGCCATGGACAATACCGCCATGATCACCAGCATGGATTGCCAGTCCGGCGATAACGGTTGCAAGCCTTGTGCCAGGATACGCAATACGAAACCCAACGCGGCTACTTTG
>JBDSHM010000390.1:0-2029 GCA_039918495.1 Sulfuriferula sp.
CTGTTGCATCGAGAACCAGAACCGGGACCAGGTTTTTGCGGTCAACATTTTGAGCCCAACTCTGCAGACCTTGAATGCCTTTTGCATCGGCTTTGGCCTGTGCCTGGGCCTGGGCCTGATACTCGGAAATCCGTTCAATACCTCCGGTGGGGGTTTGCTGGCCATGCAGGTGATCGATATAAATAGATACGGAAAGCATGACCGCAACAGAAAACAGGATAAGTGTCGCCCAAAAGGACAGGAATAATTTCCAGAAAAGACGATGCATGCTTACTTGATGACGTACTGATAACCCACGCCGCGTATGGTTTTGATGCGCTCGTCCCCATCCGTGAATGCGCCGAGTTTATTGCGCAGATTGCTGACATGCATATCCAGACTGCGATCAAAACGTGTCATGCGTCTTCCCAGCGCCTGCTCGGACAGTGTCTGTTTGGATACGATATGCCCTGCTTCCAGCAGTAATGCCTGAAGAACGCCGAATTCGGTGCTGGTCAATGGGATATCGCGATCGATACAGCTTACTTTGCGCGCGCCCATATGCAGCGTCAGATCATGCTGTACCAGCACTTGCGGCGCTTCGTTGCTTTCTTCATCGGGGCGCTGATTCACCCGGCGTAATACCGCACGTATACGCGCCGTCAATACGCGCGGATTGCAAGGTTTGGCCAGGTAGTCATCCGCCCCCAATTCCAGGCCGACAATGCTATCCACATCTTCGCCACGTGCGGTCAGCATGAGCACGGGGGTGAGCGAATCGGTGCGCAGTTCTCGCAATACATCGAATCCGCCTTTGCGCGGCATCATGACATCCAGCAAAACCAGATCGAACGCTTCTGCGCGCGCCAATTGCAGGGCGGTTTCCCCGTCATGCGCAAACGCGATAGAAAAGCCCTCTGCCGCGAGATACTCGGACAGCATTTGGCACAGATCCACGTCATCGTCAGCAAGCAGGATGCGAGTCATGCCGGTTTTTCCCGATACGCCATAATAATCATCCGGCCATAGTGCCACAGGAAAAGCATCGAGATGCGCCCAAGGTGCTGTCTTCCATGAAACTTTACCCATATTTACATACTGCTGGCACCGAATTACATCACCCAAGATTAAGCTGGCAGCGTATACCAATGTGGCCTGTTCCTGAATGCGATATGAAAGAATGCCAAATGAAAAAAGACACCTTGACTCTGCTGATGACAACCCTGCTGGCAGGGTTGCTTGAAGTATCCTCTGTGTATGCCAAACCGCTGGCTGGCGAAGCAGAATGGGCTGGCGCCGGCACTAGCACCAGCAAACATGCTTATCAGCACACCCGCAGGGCGCAGATTTATCGCATGGGCAAGCGTCTGGGACTGACGCAAGAACAACGTATGGCTGTTCGCGCCATTGTCGAGCAACATCGACCGCAAATGCGTGCATTGCAGTGGATGCATGAGCAGAATCAATGTCAGCTTAGGGAAATTTCTGCGGTGGGCGGGTCAACCGTTGGGCATGTGCGTGCCCTGGCGGATAGGCAAGGTAAAACCATTGCCGACATGATTGTGCTGCGCGTTCAGATGCGCGATGAAATAGATCGGATTCTGACGATGGAGCAACGCAGCAAGCTCGTGCGCATGCGCGCAACCAGCGAAGATCAACATCGTAAGGAAGAAACTGCCGAATTATCGGGTATGCAGTCAAATGAAACAGCAGCACCCCATCTGGCTTTACTCATCAAGGCAAATCGCAGCGTACTATAAATAGCTTTGGAAGCTGAGCGCGCTATCGGAATGCAACTCGTTTTACGGTCCCGCTGTCGAAATGCTCAGGTATCACAGGAGACGTTCATGAATAAGCTCAAAGTGGGGTTGGTGCTGTTTTTTCTGGTGTCAGGCTCCATCGTCAGCGGCGTGTCGATGGCGGATCGCGATGATTGGCGCGGCCATGTGGGCGTCGGCATTCATTTTGGCCCGGTATGGGGTTATCCAGGGTATTACCCGCAACCGTATTATTATCCCGCGCCATCCTATTATTACCCCCCTCCGGTGGT
>JBDSHM010000391.1:0-4397 GCA_039918495.1 Sulfuriferula sp.
TGGGGCGAGAATGCCCACGAGTTTCGTCTCACACCCTGGCAGAATGATCCGGTAAGTGATACCGGCGGGGAAGCCTTCTACCTGCGTGACGAAGAAAGTGGCCATTTCTGGTCCCCGACGCCACTGCCTGTTCGCGGTTCCGGCACCTATGTCAGCCGTCATGGATTCGGTTACAGCGTGTTCGAGTATGAAGAGGATGGTATTGCCTCAGAGCTCACGGTTTATGTCGCACTGGATGCATCGGTCAAAT
The DNA here is from genome assembly GCA_039918495.1 of Sulfuriferula sp. Taxonomy (GTDB): domain Bacteria; phylum Pseudomonadota; class Gammaproteobacteria; order Burkholderiales; family Sulfuriferulaceae; genus Sulfuriferula. Next base: position 251 of record JBDSHM010000391.1, read on the forward strand.
TTTCCGTTCTGAAACTGCATAACCGATCGGGTCGGCCACGGCAATTGTCTGCGACAGGGTATGTCGAATGGGTGCTGGGCGATCTGCGGGCAAAATCGGTGATGCACATCACCTCTGAAATCTCCCGCAATAACGGTGCGCTCTATGCCCGAAACCCATACAACACCGAGTTTGCCGAACGGGTCGCATTTTTCGATGTGGATGCGAACGACGCAAGCCTGACGCTGAGTGGGGACCGAACCGAGTTTCTGGGACGCAATGGCACGCTCGCCAGCCCGGCTGCGATGCTGCGCTCACACCTGTCGGGTAAGGTAGGCGCGGCGCTCGACCCATGCGCCGCCATTCAGGTTCAATTCGAACTGGGTGATGGAGAAACGCGCGAGTTTGTATTCAGACTGGGACTTGGGCGCAACACTGCCGATGCCAATGCACTGGTGTCGCGCATGCGTGGTTCCAGCGTCGCGCAGGCAGTACGTGAGTCCATGCACCAGCACTGGCATCATACATTGGGCGCAATACAGATCGAGACACCGGATAAATCCCTGGATGTACTCACCAACGGCTGGCTGATGTATCAAACCATCGTCTGTCGCCTGTGGGCGCGTACCGGCTATTATCAATCCGGTGGTGCATTTGGTTTCCGCGATCAGTTGCAGGATGTCATGGCATTGATTCACACCCAGCCGCAACTGATGCGTGAGCAGATACTGCTACATGGATCACGTCAGTTTCCAGAAGGCGATGTGCAACATTGGTGGCATCCACCCGTGGGCCGTGGTGTACGTACGCATTGTTCCGACGACTATCTGTGGTTGCCTCTGGTGGCAAGCCGTTATGTTCTTGGTACCGGTGATACCGGGGTACTGGATGAGCCGCTGAATTTCCTCGAAGGCCGTCTGGTTCCCCAAGGTGACGACTCTTACTATGATCTTCCTAATCAATCAGCGGTCACTGCCAGCCTGTATCAGCATTGCGTACGCGCCATTCAACATGGGCTACGTTTCGGCGATCGCGGTTTGCCGCTGATGGGTTCCGGTGACTGGAACGACGGTATGAACCTGGTCGGACTGCAGGGTAAGGGCCAAAGTGTCTGGCTCGGATTTTTCCTGTGCGATGTGCTTAAACAGTTCGCCAAGGTCGCACGGCTATATGGCGACCCGGATTTTGCCGCATTGTGCGATACAGAAGTCGACAAGCTCGGCATGAACATCGAGGAACATGCGTGGGATGGTGCGTGGTATCGTCGCGCCTACTTCGATGATGGCACACCACTGGGTTCAACCAGTAATACCGAATGTCAGATCGATTCCATTTCACAAAGCTGGGCTGTGTTATCTGGTGCAGGCGATGCCCGGCGCGCGCGTAGCGCCATGGATGAGGTATACAAGCGCCTGGTACGGCGCGACGCAGGCCTGATCCAATTGCTCGATCCTCCCTTTAATCATTCCGAACTTGATCCCGGTTATATCCGTGGCTACGTACCCGGTGTGCGTGAAAATGGCGGCCAGTACACCCATGGCGCTATCTGGACGGCCATGGCGTTTGCGGCACTCGGCGATAGCCAGCGCGCGTGGGAACTCACCAACATGATCAATCCGCTCAATCATGCCAGCGATGCGGCGGGCGTCGCAACCTATAAGATTGAACCTTATGTGATCGCAGCCGACATTTACTCGGTGCCGCCGCACGTCGGCCGTGGCGGGTGGAGCTGGTACACAGGATCGGCGGGATGGATGTACCGGCTAATTGTGGAATCGCTACTCGGCCTGAGACTGGCTGTGGATAAGCTGCATTTTACACCGTGTCTGCCCGCGGCATGGCAATCATTCAAAATCCACTATCGTTATCATGAAACGGTTTATCACATCCAGGTTTTACAAACGCACGAGGATAGGGATGCTTTCAGTGTGAAGCTGGATGGCGTTGTACAAGACGACCGTGCAATCCCGTTGATGAATGATCAGCGTGAACATTTGGTCGAAATAGAGGTGCGCGCCGCCATGTTTGTTTAAGCCCAGCCATGCACCTCATCCGTGCTGCAGAACTGTATTTAAACGTGCGCAATTTCAAAAGGTGAAGAATCGGTTGAGTGGATGAGTGCAACAGAACCGCTTCTTCGAGAGATGCACTAAACGGATTTGTTTTGGCAGCTTAATAATTGAGCATGTAATGCGGATTATTTGATCAAATCTTCGATTATTCAATTTGTTACATTTAATATAGGTTATTTTTTATATAAAACTCACATAGTCATTTATTTTAAATGAATATTTGTATATAAATTCCCGCCTGATACCGAATCTGGTCGCGTTAGCGCTGCCGGTTGTGACCCATGCTTATGCATCACAGAAAGGCCAGTAAGGGTGACATGAGTCCCCAAATGCGTATCATGGTAAACAAGGTCATCAATGTAAGTCAGCAATTTACAGTTGCTGAATGTCGCCATAACCAGAACGGGTAACCACGATACGCACCCGTATGGCGTCCTCCAATACAGGCAAACCGTCGTAGACGCGCACCTTGAAACTCATGTTCTTTGCTCAACGATTTCAACCATAAATCGTGCCAAGTTCTGCTTTGATAAATCAAAGCTTCATCGAAGCCGCAGTCGATAAACACCCTGGATGAATTTGTCCCGGCAAATTCAATCACAGTGTTGATCAACGAATTTTTTTATACGCCACCCGGAAAGTAGATTATTGATTTTTTGTAATTATTCCCCATGCAGCAAGCCCATCTTTTCAACAGAAAGGGCTTATGCCATCTGAATCACAAGTAGAACTCTGCGTCGCTGGCCTCGTATATTTTGAGGTCTTCGTGCCCCCGGTAACAATGCCTGCGCCCGGTCATGAAGTATTTGTCGATGCTATCCGACTAGGCTTGGGCGGCGCACTCAATACGGCTTCGGTTGCCTCCGCTCTTGGTGTGGATGTACTGCTGGCTTACCCTCGTGGGCAGGGCCTATCCGATGATGCCATTTCACAGCGTATTGCCCGGTTGGGAATTTCGACGATGCACTGGCCTGCTCGAACCGATCCTGCAGTATCCCTGGTGTTTTCCGGACCCGAAGATCGAGCCTTTGTGAGTGCGGCCGATTTCGACTCATTACAGCATTGCGACGCCCTCGGCCCCGCGCAATGGATCCATGTCCCCGGTTTGCTGGAAGCCAAATCCTTGGCGAAACCACTGGCCAAGGCGCGGGCGGAAGGGGCCAAGGTCAGCGTGTCCGGAAGTTGGGCACCGGCAGAATTGGCGGCATTGCAGCATTATTCCAGCCAGCCTTGGGATCTGCTGATCCTCAACGATAAAGAAGCCGCCTGTGCCGTCGGCGATGCGCGCAAAGCGCCGGAATTATTACAGGGCGCAGCAGCCAGCTGCGTAGTCACCGCAGGGGCCAAAGGCGCTTTTGGGCAGCTGGAGGGCACCTGGGTGAGTTGCCCGGCAGAACCCGTGATCGCTACCGATTTTACCGGTGCCGGCGACGCTTTTTGCGCCGGTTTTCTGGCGGCGCTGCTGCGCGGAGCAGAAGGCGAAGACGCCCTGCGTCATGGCAGTCGTGTCGCCGCCCGGCTGCTGACACAGTCCGGCGGCGTGGTGGAAGACCCCATACTTTTAGCTAATCTGGAGATGAACAAGTGATTAAAGATTTTGTGATACTGGGAGGCGGCAGCGCTTATACGCCCGGCCTGCTGCAGGCGCTCATCCACCAAGGGAACGCCCTGGGTCTTGAGCGCGTGCGCCTCCACGATACCCATGCCGAGCATCTGGAACTGGTAGGGCGTCTGGGACAGGCGATGGCGCAGAGTGCCGGAGCCAGCTTCAAGGTGGAAACCGCTTCCAGTTTGGCAGCGGCGCTGGAAGGTGCGGATGCCGTACTCAACAGCACGCGACCAGGCGGTTTTGAAGCGCGTCGTATTGACGAAACGCTGCCATTGGCTCTGGACATTCCAGGTCAGGAAACAGTGGGACCGGGCGGGTTTTTCTTCGCATTGCGTTCCGTACCGGAAGCGCTGCGGGTGGCCGATACGATGATGACAGTCGCCCCAAATGCGCTGCTGCTCAACTATACCAACCCCAGTAATATTGTGACCCAGGCGCTGGTAGATCGGGGCGGTGTACGCGTGCTGGGACTCTGCGATCAGTCTGA
>JBDSHM010000392.1:0-2883 GCA_039918495.1 Sulfuriferula sp.
TGACCCGCGCACACCTGCAGGACGAGTTGATGAAAATTGTCGCCGAAACCAAAAGCACGGTCATTATGGTGACCCATGATGTGGATGAGGCGGTGCTATTATCCGACCGCATCGTAATGATGACCAATGGCCCGGCCGCCACCATCGGCGAAATACTTACGGTCGACCTGGATCGACCACGCGACCGTCTGGGGCTGGCCAACGACGCGCGTTATCATCAGCTGCGCGCACGGGTACTGGAATTCCTGTACCAGCGTCAGATGCGGCCTGCCGCTTGAGCAGGAGCGGTTCCGGGTTGCGGCCGGAACCCTTTCTCACACTATGGTGCGACAACGCGCCGCGCCTGATGCATCAAGAGCGGCAACATCATGCGGTTGATGAAATTTGGCAATCTGAGCGGCTTGAGCAGCATTTTCACGGTCATTTCATAGGGATAGGTATCGCGTGCCCAGTGCCCTGCCGTATGCTGGAAGCGCTGGAAATTTTCCGGGCTGAATTTCTGTCCCGGATTACGTATCTCGAACGCGTTTTTTACTGCCAGATAAGCGTCCTCCTGACCGATCTCGCCCAATCGTTCCCGCAGTACGCGCGCCACCTGCCAGCGGGATGGTTGTTCAGCCTCGCGATAGCGCAGGTAAAACTGATAGAAGTATTTATAGTGCCCAACCTCGTCATTGCGGATATGCCCTACCAGCGTGGCCAGCACCGGTTCCGGGCTTATCTGTTGCAGCAGGCCATATAGGCCTGAGGTGCCGGTTTCAACCACACACCGCGCCACCATCTCCAGCGCGCGCGTGGGTTCCAATAACTCGGGCTTGCAATACGGTCGGTAGTCGACCTGGAAGCCGTCAAACGCTGCCTGCCAATCAAATGCAGGCCATACCGTTTCGACATAGCGACGCAATGCCCGCCCGTGTTGCATCTCTTCCGGCTCCCAGCGCTCGCGCAACCAAAGACAGGCCTCGGTATCGCCCTGCATGTGATCAAGCAGATTGTGCGTGAACAAATCCGAAAAGCTTTCAACGAAGGAGGCGGCGGCCAATACATAAAACCATGTATCTTCGTTAACGATGCGATCGTGGGCGATGTGATCGAAATCGATTTGATCAATCGACCAAGGGTGGGGCGCACCAAAGGGTAACTGTGTGTCCGTGTCCCGCATATTTGCCTACCTGTGTGTTATTCAATGTGTGACAAAAAAGCGCTCCATGTAGTTCTATTGGACGCTCATACCTTGCGCAACCGCTTCGGCCACTTTGATGCCATCTATCGCGGCGGACAAAATTCCGCCTGCGTAGCCAGCTCCCTCGCCTGCCGGGTACAGACCCTGGGTATTGAGGCTCTGGTAGCCTTCGTTTCGGGTAATGCGGATGGGCGAAGAGGTGCGCGTTTCCACGCCAGTGAGCACGGCGTCATGCATGGCAAAACCGCGAATCTGCTTGTCGAACTCAGGGAGTGCCTCACGTATTGCGTCGATCGCATAATCGGGCAAACTGCTATCCAGCGCACCCAACTTCACTCCCGGCGTGTATGACGGCAGTACCGTGCTGAATCCACTCGATGCGCGTCCGGCAATAAAATCACCCACCAATTGTCCCGGCGCACAATAATTCCGCCCACCCAATTCAAACGCCTGTGTTTCCCAATGGCGCTGAAAAGCAATGCCTGCCAGCGGATGGCCGGGGTAATCGTCGGGCGTAATACCCACCACGATACCCGAATTGGCATTGCGTTCGTTGCGTGAATACTGGCTCATGCCATTGGTAACGACGCGTCCCGGCTCTGATGCCGCAGCCACCACCGTACCGCCCGGGCACATGCAAAAGCTGTATACCGCCCGGCCGTTTTTGGCATGATGAACCAGTTTGTAATCGGCCGCGCCCAGTTCCGGATGGCCGGCACGATCGCCAAAACGGCAGTGATCGATCAACGACTGCGGATGCTCGATGCGAAAGCCTATCGAAAACGGCTTGGCCTCAATATGCACGCCGCATCGATGCAGCATTTCAAACGTATCGCGTGCGCTGTGACCTATCGCCAGAACCACATGGCGTGCAGCAATATACTCGCCTTTCGCCAGGATCACACCGCGCATTTGCCCGTCCTCAATATCCAGATTGTCTACGCGGCTCTGAAAACGTATTTCCCCGCCCAGCGATTCGATCGTGGCGCGAATTTTTTCCACCATGCCGACCAGCCGAAAGGTGCCAATATGCGGCTTACTGACAAAGGCAATCTCCGGCGGCGCGCCCGCCTTGATAAATTCGGCAATTACCTTGCGCCCCAGATACCGGGGGTCCTTGATCTGGCTGTAGAGTTTACCGTCTGAAAACGTGCCTGCGCCACCCTCGCCGAACTGCACATTGGATTCCGGATTCAGTACGCCGTCACGCCACAAACCCCATGTGTCTTTGGTGCGTTCGCGCACCGCCTTGCCGCGCTCCAGGACGATAGGGCAAAACCCCATCTGCGCCAGAAGCAGCCCCGCAAACAAGCCGCATGGCCCGGTGCCAATGACGATCGGGCGCTCGCTCAGATTCGCCGGTGCTCGCGTGACAAAATGGTAGCTGGTATCCGGTGCAGCCACGACATGACGGTCATTTTTCAGCCTGCGTATCACCCCAGATTCGTCTTCCAACGCTACATCCACAGTGTAGGTAAAGGTAATCAACGGGCGCTTGCGTGCATCGTGCCCGCGCCGAAATATTGTATAGCTCAACAGGACTTCGTCAGCAATGCCGAGACGGCGCAAAATTTCTGCCCTGAGGGCAGCCTCAGTATGATCGAGCGGGAGTTTGAGTTCGGTAATGCGCAGCATGTATTGCCTTCGTTCAAAAGCCAGAGAAGCATTTTACCGTGCAACGGCAAGCGGCACGCATGCCC
>JBDSHM010000393.1:0-11884 GCA_039918495.1 Sulfuriferula sp.
CTTGGCACCACCCCGCACCGCTTTCAATACCACGACCAGGAAAATCAGCTGGCTCGCACCAAAGATGAATCCGCCGATGGAAGCAATCTGATTGAACTGGGTAAATTGCAAGGCATAGTCCGGCACCCGACGCGGCATACCTGCCAGCCCAAGGAAGTGCATCGGGAAGAACAGAACATTCATTGAGATGACGGAGAGCCAGAAATGCAGCTTGGCCAGTCTTTCGTCATACATGTGCCCAGTCCATTTTGGCAGCCAGTAGTATGCGCCTGCAAAAATCGAGAACAGCGCACCCGACACCAGCACATAGTGGAAGTGAGCGACCACGTAATAAGTATCCTGCAACTGGATATCGACAGGCGTAATCGCCAGAACAAGTCCGGAGAATCCGCCCATGGTAAACAGGCAGACGAAGGCCACCGCAAACAACATCGGCGTCTCGAACGTCATCGAACCTTTCCACATAGTGGCAACCCAGTTAAACACCTTCACGCCGGTGGGTACCGCAATCAACATCGTGGAATACATGAAGAACAGCTGTCCTGCCGCCGGCATGCCCACGGTGAACATATGATGCCCCCAGACAATGAACGACAGAATGGCGATGGAACCGGTGGCGTAAACCATGGAGGCATAACCAAACAGCGGTTTGCGTGCGAAGGTAGGAATGATCTGGGAGATGATGCCGAAGGCCGGCAAAATCAGGATATACACTTCGGGGTGACCGAAGAACCAGAAAATATGCTGGAACATGACCGGATCGCCACCGCCTGCGGCATTAAAGAAATGCGTACCGAAATGGCGGTCCGTGAGCAGCATGGTCACCGCGCCTGCCAGCACGGGCATGGTGGCAATCAGCAGATAGGCTGTGATTAGCCAGGTCCATACGAACATGGGCATTTTCATCATGGTCATGCCGGGAGCGCGCATGTTCAGGATGGTCGTAATGATATTGATTGAGCCCATGATGGACGAGGCGCCCATGATATGTATCGCAAAGATATTCAGGTCGTAAGACACACCACCCTGAATAAACAATGGCGGGTACATGGTCCAACCGCCTGCAACCGCGCCACCGGGCAGGAAGAACTCGCCAATCAGGAATATCGCAGCCACCGGAAGCAACCAGAAACTCCAGTTGTTCATGCGTGGGAACGCCATGTCCGGCGCACCGATCATCAAAGGCACCTGCCAGTTTGCAAAGCCGGTAAAGGCCGGCATGATCACGCCGAATATCATGATCAGACCATGCATGGTGGTGAGCTGATTGAAGAATTCAGGATGCACAAACTGCATGCCCGGCTCAAACAATTCAGCACGGATCATCATCGCCAGACTACCGGCAAAGAAGAACATGATCAGTGCAAACCACAGATACAGCGTGCCGATATCCTTGTGGTTAGTTGTTTTTATCCAGCGCATCAAACCACTGGGGTGGTGATGATCATGACCATGGTCGTGGGCGTGTGTCGCATCCATATCGAGTCTCCTCTTCTTGCTCGCTGATTATTTACGCAGTGCCTTGATTTCAGACGGTTGAATCACATCACCGGTATGATTACTCCAGGCGTTGCGTTCATACGTGATCACCGCAGCAATTTCGGTATCGGTTAATTGCGCAGCAAACGCTGCCATTGCCGTACCCGGCTTTCCGTTCATCACAATATTGATATGCGCCGCCTTGTCGCCGGTAGCAATTTTGGAACCGTTAAGTGCCGGAAATGCACCTGGGATTCCCATGCCGGAGGCCTGATGACAGGCTGCGCAATGAGCGGTGAACACCTTCTCACCCTTACTCTTCATCTCATCCAGCGTATAGACCTTGTTGGGATCCTCTACCACCGCAGCCAGTTTGGCTTTCTGATCAGCCAGCCATTTGGCATAGTCTTCAGGGGTTTTAGCATCAACCACTATAGGCATGAAACCGTGATCCTTACCGCACAATTCTGAACACTGCCCCCTGTAAATACCAGGCTTTTCAACCTTGAACCAGGTATCCCTGATAAAACCCGGTATCGCGTCCTGCTTTACACCGAAGGCCGGTACCGACCAGGAATGAATGACGTCATCGGCAGTGACCAGCATACGAATCTTTTTGCCGGTGGGCACTACCAATGGGTGATCCACCTCGAGCAGATAGTGCGCGTCTTTCGGAGCCTTATTTTCAATCTGGTCGCGGGGCGTAGAGAGCGTACTGAAAAAATGTATCCCTTCCTGTAAATAATCGTATTCCCATTTCCATTGAAATCCGGTTACCTTGATCGTCATATCCGGACTGGAAGTATCTTTCATGGCCAGAATGGTCTTACTTGCGGGAAACGCCATACCGATCAGAATAAAAAATGGAATGATGGTCCAGATGACTTCGACGGTCGTGTTTTCATGGAAGTGTGCGGCCTGATGACCTTTGGATTTTCGATGCGCATAGATCGAATAAAACATGACGCCGAATACCGCCACAAATATCGCCAGCACGACATACATTATCAGCGTGTGCAGATGATAAATCTGGTCGGCGATGGGCGACTCAGGGGCTTGCAGATTCAGTTCATAGGCCGCATGCGCCAAATTTGTCGTCAAACCCAGCGCCAAACCTGTAGCCGATCCCAACATTCGTTTTATTTTCATGCCTTCTCCCATCCTCATGATGCTACTTATTATTGACATCCCAGCCGACGTTCCAGCTGATGCGCCAGTTCGGTACGTAACTCATCGTTAAGATGACGCCCCAATTCCTGTTCTGCGCCATGCGAACGCAGCGCCACGCGGCACTGCTGGCCAACGGATTGACACTGCAATACTACCTGCGCCCAGCAGCGGTTATATTCGGAACGCTCAACACGAACATTATCGCGGCGCTCAAGCACCAGCGTGTTGCCCGCTATCGTGATGCGTTCGTAATCGTGCTCATGACAGGAAATTTGATAAAACGCCAGCAATACAACCAGCATTTCCAGCCCGGCAAAAGGCAAAATCGGCCACGCGCCCATTACCGTAAACACACCGGCAGGAATCGACAGAATCAAGAAAAAAGAGACTAAAACAAGAATCTTCCCCAGTCGTGACAGGGAACAATTGGGGCGTGCAGTTATACAGCAATCCACTGCGCCTGCCTGTGTGATTTGTATGCCACCGTACATTGCGTGCATATCCTGTTGTTGTCTTTTTTAGCCAGATCCCTGCGACCATCTGCCACGCCGGGTAAATTAGCACAGCACGGCTTCAACAACAATCAAAATATGTAATGCAAGCTTTTGAAATACTTATATATTTATTAATTAAATAACACTATTCTAATGTTCTGTTAGAGCCGATCATCTATAGACAGGTGGGCGGATGTGGCATAAAAATCCGGCTTTTCCATCCACGGAACCACGCCCAGCAGGGGTGCATCGAGACGTTGTTGCAAAGCCTCCAGCGTGGCATCAAATTGCTCCATGGCCGGATCTACCCGGTTAGCGACCCAACCCGCCAAAGATAACCCTGCATGTTGAATCGCCAAAGCACTGAGCAAAGTATGATTGATGCAACCCAAACGCATGCCCACCACTAAAATTACCGGCAGGGCAAGTTCGCAAACAAGATCGGAAATTCCCTGATGATCATTCAGTGGCATGAGGAAACCACCTGCGCCTTCCACGATAACGACATCCGCCTGCGTCTGTAATGCAGCAAATGCTGACGCTATCACATCGAGCCGGATGGATACCGCAGATTGTGCCGCCGCAATATGCGGCGCAATCGCCGCTTCGAACCGGTAAGGATTCACCAAGACAGGCTCCGCATCCACGCTCGCTGCCGCACGCAACTGTTCCACATCATCCCAATAGGCCACACCATCACGCCACTCACACCCTGCTGCGACAGGTTTCATTCCAACTGTCCGCAGGCCACGTGCGGCAAACGCATGCAGCAAGGCTGCCGATACCAGCGTCTTGCCCACCCCCGTGTCGGTACCGGAAATAAAATAGCTGCGCGCGTTCATGGCAAACCCTGCTCAGCGCGACGACGCTGAATATTCATCTGGATAATTTGCTGACCATCAGCCGTACGGGTTTTCTGATTCACCCAGGCATGACCGTAAATCACTTCGTATGTGGCCGGCAAACGCCCCTCGCTGCGAAATTTTTCATACGTTTTTTCCAGCGCCTGCCAGCGCATTCGCCCCATCAATCCCGGGTTGCGCCCAGCGGTGACATTGTGCGCGCCGATCGCCTTGAGCTCCTTCATCAATGTTTTGAGATCGTCATAAGTCAGTGTGAGGTATTCCATGTCCATCACGGGTGTACTGAATCCGGCATGCACCAGCACATCGCCAATATCGTGCATATCCACAAAACGATTGACGTGGGTATAGCCATCCACTGAATTGAACGCTTGACGTAATTCCCTGAGCGTATCCGGGCCGAAAGTGGAGAACATCAGCAAACCGTTGGGTGCCAGCACCCGGTATATTTCCGCAAAGCTCACATTCAGGTCGTTACACCATTGCAGCGCGAGATTCGACCACACCATGTCTACACTGGAGGTTTTCAACGGCAGTCTATCAATATCCGCGCACACAGCATTAAACGGAGCGGCACGACTGATGCGTTGCCACAGACTGGGTTTAGGCCGCGCGATCTGCAACATGGATTCGGCCAGATCCAGCGCAACCAGGTGCGCCTCCGGGTATCGATCCCGCAAACCGCTTGCGCCGTAACCGGTACCCGTGCCCGCATCCAGCAAAATGTCGGGCATGTGCTTTACATAATCAAGCCGCTCCAGCATGCGGTCGCATATTTCGCGCTGCAAGACAGCATGTGCGTCATAACTGGATGCAGCACGGTCGAAGGCGCTGCGCACGCGCTTCTTGTCGAGATCGTAAATTGTGTCAGTCATGCAAAAAATCCGTCAAAGCCATTACAAATTCGGCACTGTGCGAAAGAAAGGGTGCGTGCGAAGCACCGGCAACGCGACACAAGCGGCTATCAGGCAGGTGCCTCGCCAGCCATTCCCCTGCAGCAACAGGTGCCAAGGCATCGTGCGTGCCGTGTATCACCAATGCCCGTTGAGCAATATCGGGAACCGCAGCACGCAAATCGCTATTGAGCAAAATCGCCAGCCCCGCTTCAAGAACGGATTGAGCCGGTCTGCCACGAACAAACAACAAATCGCGCAGCCGTGTGAGTACGGCGCGTGCCGACTCGTCCCCTCTTGCCTGCAAAGCCAGGAATCGCTTGAGCGTACCTTCATAATCGGCTACCAGGCTTTCCGCGAAGAGCTGCAATACTTCGTGCGGAATACCATGTGCCCAGTCGTCACGCGACACAAAGCATGGATTTGTGCCCACCATCACCAACTTGTCCACTTGCGCCGGATAGGACTGCGCCAGACTGAGCGCAACCTGGCCACCCAGCGACCAGCCGCAAATATTAAAGTGCGGCGGCAAAGCCTCACTCAAACATCTAGCCAGTGTTTCAAGCGAGTAAGGGGTAATGGCAGCACTACCACCATAGCCAGGCAAATCCACAACGTGCAATTGATAATGCCGGGCCAACTCGTCGGCCACGCCCGCCCAGACACCCCCGTGCATGCCCCAGCCATGCACCAGCACCAACGGCGCGCCTTGGCCGCGTATCTCGATGTGCAACTCAGCCATCCGCATGAATGCCGTTAAGCGCATCCACCAACTGCGCCACATCGGATTCGGTGTGTGCGGCACTCAGCGAAATACGCAGACGCGCGCTATTGGCAGGGACGGTTGGGGGACGAATCGCCGGCACAAGCATGCCGCATTCCAGCAAGCAACGACTAGCTGCCAACGCAGCCTCATTACTACCGATCAGTAACGGCTGGATGGGCGTGGGAGAATCCATCAGTTTCCAGTTCGGCGTACGCAAACCGGTACGCAGTTGCATGATCAGGTTTTGCAGGCGCATGCGCCGATCGTCACCCGCTTCGATCAATTCAATGCTGGCGAGCAGGGCCGCCGACAATAACGGCGGCGTAGCGGTAGTGTAGATATAAGTACGCGCCTTCTGTAGCAGGTATTCAATCACCTCATTCTCACCGCTCACAGCCGCTCCGAACACGCCGGCGGCTTTACCCAGCGTGGCCATATACACAATGCGCGGCGATGCCAGCCTGAAATGCGACAGCACACCACGCCCACCCTCACCCAGCACGCCAAAGCCGTGCGCATCATCCACCAGCAACCAGGCATCGTAACGCTCGCACAAGGCAAGCAGATCGGGCAGCGGTGCCAAGTCGCCATCCATGCTGAATACTGCGTCCACAAGCACCAGCTTTTGCACAGCCCGACTGGCCGCCAGCTGGCGTTCCAACGTATTCATATCGTTGTGCGGGTAGCGTGTGAATTTGGCGCGCGACAATAACGCGGCATCATTGAGCGAGGCATGATTCAGTCGATCGGCAAATATCTCGCCCTCACGTCCGACCAGCGCTGTCACCACGCCGATATTGGCCATGTACCCGGTCGAAAACAGCAAAGCGGCAGGCAACCCGATGAATTCAGCCAGACGGGTTTCCAGTCGATGATGGACGACATGATGGCCGGTGATGAGATGCGAGGCGCCTGCACCCACGCCGATATCGCATACAGCCTGGCTAGCCGCCGCAATCAGCGTGGGATGATCGGCCAATCCGAGATAATCATTGCTGCAAAAGGACAGCACGTCGCGGCCATCCACTCGCACGTGTGCACCTTGAGCCGATTCGAGTAAACGCCGGCTGCGCAGCAAGCCTTGCGCATCGAGTTGCCCTAGTTCGGTACGAATGCGCTCCAGCGCATTGAAGGAAGGGAGTGAAGTAATCACTTTATCGACGAAACCAACAGAATGACCAACTTCAGAACATCCGGCCGCATGCGGCCTTCATCCTGCCTGTATCAATGCGCCTCGCCCTGCGGGCGTATTCCCAGCTTGGTCAGCAAATCACGGTCGCGCGTCACATCCGGGTTACCGGTGGTCAGCAGTTTTTCGCCGTAAAAAATCGAATTGGCGCCGGCGAGGAAACATAGCGCCTGAATGGCTTCGGACATCTCCTGGCGCCCAGCAGACAAGCGCACATAACTCTTCGACAAGGTGATGCGCGCCACCGCAATGGTGCGCACGAATTCAAGCGGGTCCAGCACCTCGGTATCCTGTAACGGCGTACCTTCTACCTGCACCAGCATGTTGATTGGTACCGATTCCGGTTGTGGATCAAGATTGGCCAGCTGGGCTATCAGTCCGGCGCGCTGGGTACGTGATTCGCCCATACCGACGATGCCGCCGCAGCATACATGCAGGTCTGCGCCGCGCACGCGGGCCAGTGTGTCGAGCCGGTCCTGATAAGCGCGCGTGGTGATGACCTCGCCATAGAATTCGGGCGCGGTATCGAGATTGTGGTTGTAATAATCCAGCCCGGCGCCTTTCAATTGCTCGGCCTGACCGTCCTTCAACATGCCCAACGTTGCGCAGGTTTCCAGACCGAGCGCCTTGACCTCACGCACCATGTCCAGCACCGGATCCAGGTCGCGCTGCTTGGGACCGCGCCAGGCGGCACCCATGCAAAAGCGCGTCGCGCCGGCGGCCTTGGCGGCGCGCGCTGCGTCCAGTACCACATTCATTTCCAGCAAACCCTGATTTTCTACGCCGGTATCGTAACGGGCCGCCTGCGGGCAATAACCGCAGTCCTCGGAACAGCCGCCGGTCTTGATGGACAGCAAAGTCGACAACTGCACGGTGTTGGGATCGAAATGCTCGCGATGCACGCTCTGCGCGCGAAACATCAAATCGCTGAAGGGCAGGGCGAATAATGCCTCCACATCGGCCACGCGCCATTTTTCACTTGCTGCAGCGCTCATGGCTGCGGGTTGGGTCATGTCATTCATTGGTATCCACCTCTATAGTCATATCCTGCCATTCTTCATGGCCGGCCTTGTAAATGCTCCACAGTCCCCACGGCACCACCACGATGGCCAGGATGCCCCATACCGCTACGAGGCCATGCCAATTATCAAACAGCATATAAATTGGCTGGCCAAATACCATCATCCCCCCGGCTGCGCCATAAAAACGGTAACCGGCAAAGCGGTTATAGTCAGCTGTGCGAGGATTGGGATGATGGGCGATCGAGGCATACGCAAAAATCGATGCCGCAATCCAGATCATCAGCAAGGGGACGATCAACGATGCCGTCACGCTTGCGATGTTAAATACCTGGGCTGCGAACCGGGCTTGCTCAGCGGTAATGACCTTTTTGACTTTCATGCACGTATGGGCGCGTTAGAATGCAGGGATTGTCATTTATTCCAGCCCGATAGTCAATTTAAGCCAGAGCCATATTGAACATCTGCACAAATTTTATACAGCGCTTGCTACCCCAAGATTGCCTGTTATGCGGCGCATTCTCTGGTCGCACCAAATTATGCAAAAATTGTGCGGACAACTTACCCTACCATCCTCAGGCCAGTTGTCCAGTTTGCGCACTCCCCACTCTGGATGCCCAGGTATGCGGATATTGTCTTAAACATGCTCCGCACTTTACTGTCACCTGTGCGGCCTTTACCTATGCTTTTCCGCTGGATCGTTTAGTCCAGTCGCTCAAGTACAGTCACAATTTCGCCCTCGTCTCGGTGTTGGCAAATGAGCTAACCGTGCGTGCCGCCAGCCTGTCCTTGCCGGATGCGCTCATCCCCATGCCCCTGCACCCCAATCGGCTCAGACAACGCGGCTTTAATCAGGCCCATGAAATCGCCCAACATATTGCCGGCAATTTACATCTACCCGTGTGGCCACATGCAGCTACACGCATACTCGACACGCCGCCACAGGCCAGTCTGCCGCTCAAGGAACGCCGTAAAAATCTGCGTGGCGCCTTTGCCTGCGACAACAGCATTCAGGGCAAGCGCCTTGCCATTGTGGATGACGTGATGACCAGCGGCAGCACGCTCGACGCGCTGTCGGATATTTTGCTCAAGGGGGGTGCAGCGGAGGTGCAATGCTGGGTTGTTGCGCGTGCATTGCAGCACCGTTTTTGACGGTGCTGCAATGCACATTCAGACCGGATTAATGATCCAGAAAAGGGTAATCGGTATAGCCGTGTTCGTCACCACCATACAATGTTGCCGGATCGAGTTCATTCAGGGGTGCATTGCGACGCAGCCGCTCGACCAGATCCGGATTGGAAATGAATGGCCGACCGAACGCGACGAGATCAACAGCATTATCAGCCCTGGCAGTCAGTGCCATTTCGCGTGAGTAACAATTATTCGCCATATAAGTATTGGGAAAATGCTGCCGCAGTGCATTGAAATCGAAATCACGACCGGTATCACGCGGGCCGCCGGTGTTCCCCTCGATCATATGCAGAAAGCCGAGTTTACGAGCCGCCAACTGCTCAACGACATAGCCATATAGCGCTGCCGGATTGCTGTCATCGATATCATTAAATGTACTCAACGGTGACAAACGCACCCCTACCCGCTCGGCATCCCAAACCGAGAGCACGGCATCCGTCACTTCAAGCAGGAGACGCGCGCGATTTTCAATACTGCCACCATACCTATCCGTGCGCTGGTTGGTTTTGTCGCGCATAAACTGGTCGAGCAGGTAGCCATTGGCACCGTGGATCTCCACCCCGTCGAACCCTGCCTCACGCGCATTCTGTGCGGCGTTGCGGTAATCGGCAACAATCCCGGCTATCTCGGCTGTCTCCAATGCCCGTGGCATAACCATATCTTCCTTGCCCTTGCTGGTATATACCGTGCCGACAGGTTTGATTGCCGAAGGCGCAACGGGCAACCCGCCATCAGGCTGGAAATCGGGGTGCGAAATGCGCCCCACATGCCACAGCTGAAGGAATATCTTGCCACCCGCACCATGCACCGCATCGGTCACCTTGCGCCATCCTGCAATCTGTTCCGGGCTATAAATGCCCGGCGTCTGGATATAGCCTTTACCCTGCTGCGAAATCTGAGTCGCCTCGCTGATAATCAATCCGGCGCCGGCACGCTGCGTGTAATACGTTACCGCCAGCGGGCCGGGCACATCGCCATCCAGTGCACGGCTGCGTGTAAGCGGCGCCATGACAATCCGGTTGGCCAAAGTCAGCGAACCCAGCTTGTAGGTTTGGAACAAGTCCGTCATGGTCGATACATCGGGGTTGCTTTGGTGCTCGGTAGTCATTACTGGCTCCTGTAGTTACGGACTGAACAGTCCAAAATCATTAAAAAAACGGATTGCTTATTGCGAGGACCCTAAAAGGCATTCCAATTGCACATCAATAATGGCAGCCAGTCTGTGCGTTTCCACACCCCCCTTGGCCAGTACCTGAATCCCGGCAATCAAATTGAGCAGCAGATCAGCGCTGTAAGCGGGGTCCAACCTGGACGGCACCGAGCCTTCTGCGTTTCCCCGCCGGATGGTTTCGGTCAGAAATACAGCAAACATATCGAGATGATGGCGCACCGCCGCTTCGATTTCGCGATCATGCGGCGCCAGTTCTACTGCAATATTCACGATCAGGCAGCCGCAGCGCTGGCTGGGACGGCAGGCTGCCGGATCGATACTGTGCCTGACCCAGGCTGCCAGCAATGTCGCGACCGGTGCACAGGTACTGAAATGAAGCTGGGTCTCGGCCATCTCGCGTGCACTGTAGCGTCGCAATGCCGCCAGTAGCGCCTCGCGCTTGCTCCCGAAACATTCGTAAAAGCTGCTTTTGCTCAAACCCATGGCCGCCATCAGATCCGTCATCGACGTCGCCTCATAGCCTTTGAGCCAGAACGCATTGAGCGCCTGATCCAAGGCTTGATCGATATCGAATTCGCGACAGCGGGGCATAAATTATGGGCTTTGAAAAGAAACAGCACTATATCGGACCGAACGGTCCAATACAAGCATTATTGCTAATTCAATACTTCAATATGCGGCAAGAAGCGCAGCAAAGGCGACCCTACAAACTCACTTCCTCGATCGTAAACAGCCGTCGATACTCGCGCATGGCATAGCGGTCGGTCATTCCGGCAATGTAGTCGGCGATGGCACGCGGGGCGTCGTCGTGGGCTTTTTCCTGATGCTCGCTGGGCAGCAGGCCGGGATCGGATAGAAACACGCCGAACAGATCCGTCACAATACGTGTGGCCTTGCTGGTCATACGGGCAACGCGAAAATGCCGGTACAGGTACTTGCGTAGAAATTGTTTCAGCTCGCGGTTTTCAGCCGCAATGGCCGGACTGAAACCGACGAGCATCGGCGCGGCACGCACGTCATCTACGCTTTTCACATTGGCTACCTGGAGCGCGGCCTGACTGTGCTCAACCAGATCAAGCACCAGGGTGTTGATCATGCGCCGCACGGTTTCATTGATCATGCGCCGGCCATTGAGCAGGGGATATTTGACCTTGGCTTGCTCGAGGTGGCGTGCAAACAGGCTGATCTGTTCCAGTTGCTCCAGCGTGATCAAACCGGAGCGCAAACCATCGTCGACATCATGATTGTTGTAAGCGATTTCATCGGCAAGGTTGGCAACCTGCGCTTCCAGGCTGGGCTGCTGTTTCAAGATAAAGCGTTCGCCAACATCGCCCAGCATGCGCGCATGATGCAGCGAGCAGTGTTTGAGAATACCTTCGCGTGTCTCGAAACATAAATTGAGGCCATCGAACTCAGCGTAGCGCTCTTCCAGTTTGTCCACCACGCGCAGGCTTTGCAGGTTGTGTTCGAAACCACCGTATTCCTTCATGCAGGCATTGAGCGCATCCTGCCCGGCATGGCCGAACGGCGTATGGCCCAGATCGTGAGCCAGCGATACCGCTTCCACCAAGTCTTCATTCAAACCCATGATGCGGGCAATGGTGCGGCCGATCTGCGCCACTTCCAGACTATGGGTCAAGCGCGTGCGG
>JBDSHM010000394.1:0-2948 GCA_039918495.1 Sulfuriferula sp.
ATATATGCAGCGCTGCAAAGACTACTGGGCGCGCATGCCAAATCGCTGTTGCGCATGAAGGCGATTGTGAATATAAAAGGCAAGGATAAACCCGTGGTTCTGCATGCCGTACAGCACATTTTGCATACGCCGGCAGAATTGCCGACATGGCCGGACGAGAATCGGCAAAGCCGTTTCGTATTTATTGTCACGGATCTAAATCACGAGCAAGCGCAACAAATCCTGCACGAATTTAAAGAGGATTATGCGAAAGAGTAATAACCCGCACCGGACCTTACCTAATTCCCCTTGCAGACCCCGCTGCTCTCACCAAATTCATATCATGAAGATGCGTTGACTCCGTGCGCTTGATATTTGTTATGCTTAGCACCTATTATCAGCATAAAGTTTAAACGCATGTCAGCCGCTACCTGTTGATGTTGGGCTTCTTAACGGTCGCAGGTGCGTTAGCCAGGTAATCTAAAATTGGATTTTTCGTTTTTCCGCAAAGACAAGAGCAAGTCGACGCCTGCCAAAAAAACTGGTAAAGCCGAAGCAATCGAGGCTATTAATCAGGAGCCGCTCACGGAAGAGCATTTCGATGCGGCACCCGCTCAGGGTGGAATAGATGTCGTGGAAACCGGGGCAAAACTTGCTCCCGGCATTGAAGAGGCGGCTATGCTTTACGCCAGTGATCGGGCCAATGATGCAATCACGCTGCTCAAAACCTATCTGGCGAGCGAGCAGGCTGGAGACGCACAGTGGCTTATGTTATTCGACCTGTATCGAATGACTCGGCAGCGTGAAGCTTTTGATCGATTGGCACTTGATTATGCTGTAAAGCGTGAAACATCTCCGCCCGTGTGGGTGGATGCGGTAATCACAAAACAGTCCGGGAAAAACACTTCAACAGACGCAACAAAATCGAGCGGACAGCTGTTCAGCCTGAAAGGCAGCCTGGACGAAACCAGCGCCGATCGCATCTCATTACTGCAAAGCGCCGCCGGCCAGGGTGCAATCCAGCTTGATCTGTCTGGAATTAGCACCATTTCGCCAGTCGGCAGCCGCTTGCTCAAGGACGCGCTTGCGCATCTGCAAAAAAATCGTGCCCAACTCCAAATAGCCAGCGGGGCGCTGATCAGTCTGCTGCAGCAACATATCGGAGATGCAGAAGAGGACGAACCTGCCTACTGGCTGCTTTTACTGCAGCTATATCAGGTGCAGGGAAAACAGGATGATTTTGAGGATCTCGCTGTTGATTATGCCGTGCGATTTGAAGTCTCTCCGCCATCCTGGGAAACGCCCGCCGCCGTAGCGCAAAGCATCGCACCGTTAGAGACAAGTAATATTGCCGAGGTAGGCGCTGGAAATGTTTTCGCTATGCACGGCATAATTAATGGCGGGAGTGCCGCGCGCTTCGATGAGTTTCGCGCGTTTGCGGCCCGGCATCAAGAAGTGGAATTGGATCTTGCGGATGTGCAGCGTATCGAGTTCGCCAGCGTCAATTTATTCATGGAAGCGTTCATGAGCTTGCTTCAGGAAGGTAAACGCGTGCGCATCGTGGGCGGCAACGAAATGGTCAATGTGGTACTGATCGTCATGGGCGTGGACGAAATGGCCGAAGTCGTACGACGCAGGGCCGGTTAAATATAAACGCAGAATAGTGACCCTCCGGGGTTGAGAAACCGGCCCCTGGCCCCATCTGGTTTTTACATCGTTTTTCCCATCGAAAGCAATTTCAAAGTTCATCGCAGAAAGCCAATTTATGGAGCAATATCGCGGCACGACCATTTTGTCGGTAAGGCGAGGCAATCAGGTCGCCCTGGGTGGAGACGGCCAGGTCACCTTGGGTAATATCGTAATCAAATCAACGGCACGCAAGGTGCGCCGTCTGTATCAGGAAAAAATACTGGCAGGATTCGCGGGCGGTACCGCCGATGCGTTTACCTTGTTTGAACGCTTTGAAGCCAAGCTGGATCAGCATCAGGGAAATTTGTTGCGTTCAGCAGTAGAGCTTGCCAAGGATTGGCGCACCGACAGAATTTTGCGCCGTCTGGAAGCCATGCTGGCTGTAGCAGATAGTGAGCACTCGCTCATTATCACCGGTAACGGCGATGTGCTGGAACCGGAATATGGCATTGTTGCGATCGGTAGCGGCGGCGCTTATGCTCAGGCGGCCGCACGCGGACTGCTGGAAAATACCGATCTGCATGTACGCGACGTCGTCGCCAAATCACTGGCGATTGCCGGTGATCTGTGCATTTATACCAACCAGAACCATGTGATCGAAGTACTTGAATAACCCATGTCCCAGATGACCCCACAAGAAATCGTCCACGAACTCGATAAACATATTATTGGCCAGAATGCGGCCAAGCGTGCCGTTGCAGTCGCATTACGCAATCGCTGGCGACGCGCTCAGGTCGCAGATCCCCTACGTCATGAGATTACGCCTAAAAACATCCTGATGATTGGCCCTACCGGTGTCGGCAAGACGGAAATAGCGCGTCGACTGGCGCGGCTGGCGGATGCGCCGTTCATCAAGATCGAGGCGACCAAATTTACCGAGGTCGGCTATGTCGGGCGTGACGTTGATTCCATCATTCGCGATCTGATGGAAACCGCAATCAAAGACCTGCGGGAACAGGACATGGCCAAGCATAAAATGCGCGCAGAAGATGCTGCCGAGGAACGCATACTCGACGCATTGCTGCCGCCCGCCCGAGACGTGGCCTATCACCTGGATGCCGAAACCCCGCCCAAACCAGAAGATTCCGCGACGCGTCAGAAATTCCGCAAGATGCTGCGCGAGGGCGAACTCAATGACAAGGAGATTGAGATCGAAGTGGCGGCCATGCAGGCAAGTGCGCAAATTTTCGCACCACCCGGCATGGAAGACCTGACCAACCAGATTCAGGGAATGTTCCAGAATATGGGTGGCGGGCGGCGCAAAACCCGCAAGCTGAAAA
>JBDSHM010000395.1:0-14812 GCA_039918495.1 Sulfuriferula sp.
GAGCAATCTGATTAATGACCTGTTCCACCCCTCCCATCGTATCTGGAAAAGAGGTCTTGTAAAAATGAAGAACCCGCATGCAAACGTATACCGATTAACCTGCTATTGATTTAAACCACACAGCATAAGGCTGCGCTAACCACCATTTCAACGGTACTCGGCCATAATATTTACGAACGACCTTCATTGCCTCCCGATAATGCCGGCGGCGCTGGGTTTTGGTCTTGGTATCCTCGTGTTCTCGATTCACCGCGACAAAGTCATCCAGAAAATGCAATGGTCCCGCTTGTTTGAACAACCTCCACCATAAATCGTAATCCATCGCCATATGCAGGCTCCCATCAACGCCACCCACAGCCTCCCAGGTTGTGCGTCGAATCAGGGTTGCAGGTTGGGAAATGATGCAACGCAAGGCCAGGCGGTGTTCATTAAACGGCTCTACCCAGACTGGATATCGCTTACCGGATTTCTGCACCACATTCCATGAACGTCCATATACACCGGGTGCATCGGGATTTCTTTTTATTTCGGAAAGAAGTTTCACCAAGCCCGAAGGCAAAAACCAGTCGTCACTATTCAGCCAGCACACGTAAGGTGCCTGGCCCTGTGCAATGCCTTCGTTAATCGCTGCTGCCTGCCCGTCATCGGTATGACTACGCCACCCAGTCAGCCGGTGTTCCCATTTGTGAATGATTTCCAGGGAGTTATCTGTCGATCCGCCATCCAGCACAAAGACTTCAACAGGTAGTTCCTGCTGAAAAATAGAAGTTAGCGCATCATCAAGGAATCGCCCTTGGTTGAAAGACGGAACGGCAATCGTCACCAACGGTGTGGTCATGATTCAGGAGACCGACTCTGTCAGAAAGTTCGCATAGGCCTTGGCAATTCCATCGCGTAGCGATGTTCGGGCTTGCCAACCCAAATCATGAATGCGATCAACGTTCAATAGCTTGCGCGGGGTGCCGTCAGGTTTGGTGGCATCAAATTCAATCGTCCCCTGAAACCCCACAACGCCCATTACCGTTTCGGCCAATTCGCGAATTGTGACATCCTCACCTGTGCCAACGTTGAACATCCCTTCACTGACACCTTGTTCCATCAAGAAGACGCAAGCATCAGCCATATCGTCAACGTATAAAAACTCCCGCATTGGCTTGCCGGAACCCCAAACCATCAGGGTTTTGTCACCTCGTACCTTGGCTTCATGTGCTTTCCGAATCAATGCCGGCACCACGTGGCTATTGTTCAGGTCGTAACTGTCATTGGGCCCGTAAAGATTGGTCGGCATCACAGAAACATACTGTGTGCTGTATTGGCGGTTGTAACTCTCACATAACTTGACACCTGTGATCTTGGCAAGCGCATAGGGCTCATTTGTCTGTTCCAGTGGCCCGCTCAGAAGATAGTCCTCTTTGATTGGTTGTGGGCAATCTCGAGGATAAATGCAACTGGAGCCGAGAAATAGCAATCTTTGAATACCGGCCTGCCAGGCGGCATGCACGATGTTTGCCTCGATCATCAGGTTTTGGTAAATGAACTCAGCCCGATAAGTATTGTTGGCATTAATACCGCCTACTTTTCCTGCAGCCAAAAAAATGTAATCCGGCTTTTCGTGCTGGAGAAACTGTGTAACAGCCGCCTGATTGGTCAAATCCAATTCGGCATGAGCCCGAGACACAAGGTTGGTATAGCCAGCGGCAGAAAGCCGGCGCTCAATAGCAGATCCAACCATACCGCAATGTCCGGCAACATAAATCCTGGCGTCTTTTGTTATCAAGGCAATACTAGTCATGGGAAATTCTTTTACTCGTGATAATTAAAAGTGGCATAGCCACTTTTCTTCACCAGCTCATCCTTTTCGGCTGATTTCAGGTCTTCGCGTACCATCTCGTCCACCAATTCATCAAAGGTGATTTTTGGCGTCCAGCCCAGCTTGGTCTTGGCCTTGCTCGGGTCACCCAACAAGGTTTCCACTTCAGTGGGGCGGAAGTAGCGCGGATCAACGGCAACGATGCACTTGTCTGCTTCGTTGTAACCTTTTTCATCTACTCCACTGCCTTCCCAGTGAATCTTCATGCCCAACTCTTTAGCTGCGGCATTCACAAAGTCTCGCACACTGAACTGCACACCGGTAGCGATCACGAAATCCTCAGGGGTTTCCTGCTGCAGCATCAGCCACTGCATTTCGACATAATCCTTGGCATGACCCCAGTCCCGCTTGGCGTCGAGATTGCCGAGAAATAAACAATCCTGCAGGCCCAGCTTGATGCGTGCCAAGGCGCGGGTGATTTTGCGAGTCACAAACGTTTCGCCACGCACTGGGCTTTCGTGATTAAACAAAATCCCGTTGCAGGCGTACATGCCATAAGCCTCGCGGTAGTTCACCGTAATCCAGTAAGCATAGAGCTTTGCGACAGCGTAAGGACTGCGCGGATAAAATGGCGTGGTTTCTTTTTGTGGAGTTTCTTGCACCAGTCCATAGAGCTCGGAAGTAGAAGCCTGGTAGTAGCGAGTTTTCTTCTCCAAGCCTAGGATACGGATTGCTTCCAGCACACGCAAAGCGCCGAGGGCATCAGAGTTGGCGGTGTATTCAGGCTCCTCGAACGACACGGCCACATGACTTTGCGCGGCCAGATTATAAATTTCATCCGGCTGCACCTGCTGAATAATGCGAATCAGGCTGCTTGAATCGGTCATGTCGCCGTGATGCAGGACAAAATGACGATTTTTTTCATGTGGATCCTGATACAGATGATCAATCCGGTCCGTATTAAACAATGACGAGCGACGCTTGATGCCGTGCACTTCGTAGCCTTTGCTTAACAATAGCTCTGACAAATAGGCGCCATCTTGACCGGTTACACCGGTGATCAGTGCTACTTTCTTCATATATCTCACTTTGCGTTTATTTAATGTGGTAAATATTTTAGCAAGTACCAAATGTATTCTTTAGAAAGATCCGAATAGCCGGATAACTAAAAACAGGC
Source organism: Sulfuriferula sp. (assembly GCA_039918495.1). Classification (GTDB taxonomy): domain Bacteria; phylum Pseudomonadota; class Gammaproteobacteria; order Burkholderiales; family Sulfuriferulaceae; genus Sulfuriferula. The sequence continues at coordinate 2,988 of JBDSHM010000395.1, forward strand.
TGGTCCGGCCAATAGTTAATCAAAGTTCACGCCTAAGAAAAGCTCTATTTTCGAAGCGGTGTATTCCAACATTTCTGGTGTCAGTGCAGGGTGTATACCAATCCAGAAGGTATTTTTCATCACTATGTCTGTATTGGTGAGTTCTCCGCTCACGCGATAATTTCGCCCGCTCATATAGGGCTGTCGAGTTAGATTTCCAGAAAATAGCAGGCGGGTACCGATCTTTTCTTGATCGAGGTACGTCAGCAGTTCGATCCTACTAACTGGCGCGCATTCATTCATGGTAATCGGAAAGCCGAACCAAGATGGGTCGCTGTGAAGCGTGGCATGCGGCAAAGTAAGGAACTCTTCACAGCTGGTCAAGCGGTTTTTTAGAAAAGTAAAGTTTTCTTTACGCTGTTGGATAAAAGAGGGAGCCTTTTCCAGTTGTGCCAAACCGCAGGCGGCCTGCATGTCGGTGATCTTGAGGTTATAGCCGAGGTGACTATAAGTATATTTGTGATCGTAACCTTCCGGTAGACTACCGAGCTTCCAGCAGAATCGTTTTCCACAAGTGTTGTCTTTGCCAGGCGCGCAAAAGCAGTCGCGACCCCAGTCTCGGAAACTTTCTGCGATTAGTTTGAGTTCCGCATTGTTAGTAAATACTGCGCCACCTTCGCCCATAGTGATGTGGTGAGCGGGGTAAAAGCTCAAGGTGCCAATATCACCGAAAGTGCCTACAAGTTGACCGTTATAGGTAGAACCAAGGGCATCGCAGCAGTCCTCGATCAACCAGAGATTATATTTTTTGCAAAGAGCGGTGATGACTTCCAGATTGTACGGATTGCCAAGCGTGTGGGCGAGCATGATGGCTTTGGTTTTGGCGCTGATAGCGGCCTCTATTTTGCTGGCATCGATGTTGTAGGTGCCAAGTTCGACATCAACGAATACCGGTACGGCACCGAATTGTAGGATGGGGTTAACGGTGGTGGGGAAAGCGGCGGCAACGCCAATAACTTCATCGCCAGGCTTAATGGCACGCTCACCAAGCTTTGGAGAGGTTAGCGTAGAGAACGCAACCAGGTTGGCAGAGGAACCAGAATTAACGGTAATGAGATATTTGATACCAAGGAAAGCTGCGAGACGCTTTTCGAATTCGTCGTTGAAACGTCCGGTGGTTAGCCAACCGTCAAGCGATGCCTCGACCATTAGCTTGAGTTCAGATGCGTCGAGAACCTTGCCGGAAGGTGGAACAGGCGAGGTGCCCGGTAGGAAAGTTTGTGGAGCCATGGCGATGGCGGCGTACTCATCGACGAGTTTGGCAATATTCTCACGGATGGCTTGGGTTTGGGCATTTTGCATGATGTTAATTAGCTTTCGGTCAATGTTTGGTAGGCGAGAATCTGATTCAAGGTCAGTTGGCGAATGTTAGAACCGGCCTGGCGTTGTTTGGTCCAATCAATGATTAAACTCAATGCATCGTTCAGACATAGTGCCGGATGCCAATCAAGGCGGCTGCGTGCTTTGGAAATATCAAGTTTGAGATAATTGGCTTCGTGGGGATGTTCGGCAATGTCAATTTTCCATTCGGCGTCCTTGCCCCATATCTCAGCCATTCGTTTGACGATCCAGCCAACCGGCTTGGCATCTTCATCGTTGGGTCCAAAGTTCCATCCTTCGGCAAAAACAGGGCCGCGCTCGTAAAGATGTTCTGCCAAGGTAAGATACCCGCGTAAAGGCTCTAATACATGCTGCCAGGGGCGGATGGCGTGAGGGCTACGAATGTTGACGACCTTACCCAGTTCGAAAGCTGCAAGGATATCTGGAATCAAACGGTCTTGCGCCCAATCCCCTCCCCCAATGACATTGCCAGCTCTGACGGTGGCTAGAGCAACACCGTGTTGGGCATATGTTGTGGAATTAAAGAATGACGAACGATACGCTGAACTGACTAACTCAGCGCAACCTTTGCTATTACTGTAAGGATCATAACCGCCCATTGGTTCGTGTTCACGGTAGCCCCAAATCCATTCGCGATTTTCGTAACATTTGTCGGTAGTGATGTTTACCACCGCCTTCACTCCTGTCGTGCGGCGTACAGCTTCAAGCATATGCACCGTACCCATGACATTGGTGGCATAAGTTTCAACCGGGTTTTGGTATGAGTAGCGCACTAACGGCTGTGCGGCCATGTGGATGACGATTTCTGGATGACAGGCTTGCATAGCTTGTTGTAGCGCTGACATGTCGCGGATATCGCCAATAATCGAGCGCATATCAGCAACTACATAGGCCTCTTCGAATAGGCTGGGTGTGGTAGGTGGCTGAAGAGCGAAGCCCGTCAGTTCGGCCCCCAAATTTTGTAGCCAGAGAGATATCCAACTTCCTTTAAAGCCAGTATGGCCAGTAATAAAAACGCGTTTGCCGCGCCAGAAGTCCGGGCTCATTGCCATGTCTTCCAAGGTGCTTTGTCACTGGCCCAGAGTTCTTCAAGGTAAGTTTTATCGCGAAGGGTATCCATTGGGTGCCAGAAGCCATGATGCTGATAAGCGGCCAACTGCCCCGTTTCTGCCAACCGCTCCAAGGGGTCACGTTCCCAAATTGTCTGATCGCCTTCGATTAGATCAATTACTTTTGGTGAAAGCACAAAAAAACCACCATTGATCATGCCGCCATCACCCTTTGGCTTCTCTTTAAAGGAAGATACTTTATGGTCGTCGTGAATATCCAGGGCACCAAATCGACCCGGAGGATAAGTTGCAGTCAGGGTTGCTTGCAGGCCATGTTGTTTGTGGAAAGCTACTAGCTCCCCAATGTTTACATTGCTAACCCCGTCACCATAAGTAAAGCAGAAAGGTTCGTCATCAAGATATTGGGCAACGCGTTTTAAACGGCCACCAGTCAAGGTTTCTTCGCCAGTATCAACCAACGTTACTCGCCAAGGTTCCGCATGACGTTCATGAACTTCCATACTATTATGCTTCATATCAAAGGTCACATCCGATGTATGCAGGAAGTAATTAGCGAAGTACTCTTTAATAAGGTAGCCTTTATAACCGCAACAGATTACGAAATCATAAATTTCGTAGTGAGAATACGATTTCATGATGTGCCAGAGAATCGGTTTGCCGCCGATCTCAATCATAGGTTTGGGTTTAAGATGGGTTTCCTCGGAAATTCGAGTACCCAAACCTCCGGCTAGAATAACAACTTTCATTTTGTCTGAACCCTATTTTTTGATAAATTGAAAATATAATTAAGACCAAGAATCATCCTCCAGACAACTATGCCTACTAGTAAAATCAAATAGGAAAAATATAGATATATAAATATCAGATGCAATTTGTTTTTATAAATATACTGTACTCTGTGTGTACCAGGAGGTAATGTAAATTCAAGCAAACCATTCTTGAGCGCCGGATCAACAGGCGCTCCATCAATATAAAGCCTCATCATTTTGTTAGGGAAAAGGTTATATTTTACCAAAGCTGGTGAAACGCTTTCAACATAAAAATCAACACGAGATGCAAGGTCAGTTTTAAAGCCACTCACAACAGCCGTTCCAGTGTTATTCGAAACAGTCACGATGCCATTGTCGAAATTGTCAGATTTTTGTTTCTGACCATTTCCTATACCTTTCTCTGGCACCGCTTTAAGTTTTGCCGCTTTGTAGCCAAATCCAAGATCAAATTTTGGAACATTTTGATCAATTGCGGCGTTTAAGTCACCAGAATACTTTTCCCATGAGGCCTGGTCATAAATAAGGAAGTCCGCACCAGTATTCAACACCCATGGAATATTAATGCTTCCGTAATAAGGATATGGAAATTTATCCATATAGTCTTTATCTACAGCCAGATGAGGTTCATACCCCATATAATTTGATAGTTTTAATTTTCCATGAATAAACCAAGGGTAGTTAAGCATTAATCCGTTTGGCTTTTCTATGCCAGAAGTAATGTCTACATATTTTATAAGATATTTGCTAGAATTATTTATAAAATAATTATTGATAGCTTCTTGACGTGGCGAAGTATACGCAACATCATTTGCATAAGGGCCTGGTGTAACAATAGTAAAAGAAGTGGTGTAGGAGTTGAAATTCGCTACGGATATAAAAAATGAAATGCTGATGGTTCCGAGAAATGCATAGAACGCGTATCGCGTAGATAATGAAACAAGCATAAAAATAATCATTAAGAGTTCAATAATTAATATGTTTATATTTATCCAGCTCTGGTAGCCAAGCTTGTTGATCAATTCAGATAAAAATATAATTAAACAAAGACCAACAATCCAGCGCCCGATAGGCAAAGATTTGCGTACATCAACAAGATATTTAAATGATATTGCAACGGCTAAATAAAAGAAAAATGAAGCGACGAGAAGATAGCGTCCATATAAGTGCATCTCACCTAACACGGGGACAACAAAATAAAATAAGTCCGGTAGACCCGAGTTCGCTCCGAAGGCTAATAAAACGTAAAAGAAAAAAATCGACAAGGATAAGGAAATTATTTTGGAATCAGGAGCCGTTAATTCAAGTTTTTTTCTTTGAGAAAATGCAAGAATAATGAGCAATATTGAAGGAAGCCCTAATCTGATGAATGGGGCGCCGGTTCCTGGGTTGCTGGATGGAAATGATCGAGATAAAAATGCAAAGATATCCTGTGAAACTAGAGAAAACTGGTGCGCAGAACTCCAAACGCCTTTAGCTAAACCCGGTACTAGATTGTGATAAAAAAACATGGCCAAATACAAAGGTAAAACAACGATGCTAGCCAAAGCGACGGGCGCAAATAGCTTTAAAATTGTTAAGCCCAATAATTTTTTATTGTCGGATTTATTTTGCCAGTAATATATAAGTGAAAATAATAAGGAAACGGCTACTGCATTAACAGCTAGTGGTAGATATCCAGAAAGAAAAATCAGTATATACGGGAATGAATAAAATAAAACTTGGCGATAATATTTCATTTCAAATGATAGAAATGCAATATAAACCAGAAGTGGGAACAGCGCCGCAGAATAATAAAATGGGGGTTCGGTAAACGCTGTGTCGGCAATGGCGCAAAAATACAAAACAGCGAACAATAAAGATGTCGCATAGGTCATTTGAAAATATTTTCGCGCAACTCTCATGCAGAAAAATGCTGCAAGAATAGAGTGTGCGTAGGCTATAAGCACAAACGCACGTGCAAGCCCTTCTATTGATAAAGATTTGAATAAGGCGTAAGTAAGTTGATATGGAGGGTAATAGGCCGGAATATTTGGCCTGAGAAAATATGCGGTTGATCCATTTCCCGTAAGGAAATCGATGCCAATAAAAATCCCCTCCTTGGCTAGGTGGTAACCATGAACAAATTGCGGAAAATATAAAATTGCCACATCGCCAAAAAAATTATATTGCGGATTATTTGTAAATAAATAGGGGCTAAAAAAAATTGCTGGAATGAAAATAGCTAATGCTAATGATGGAATATCGCCAACATTTGATCGTAAAGAATGAATATAATGGAGAAAACCATTTGGTCTATTCCACATTATTTTTGTCCAATTTATAGAGATCATTTTTATTGTCTTCGAGCTGTGTTTCTATAATTACAAGTGGTCTCTTCTTAACCTGTTGATAAATACGCCCGAGATACTCTCCGATAATTCCAAGAAAAAGCGCATTCAAACCAATCCCTGCAAGTGTTAACATTGCCAATGTTGTAAATCCTGCTGGCCAATTGTAACCAAATATAAATTTACCAATTGCGTAGGAAAATATAGCGAATACTGTTATGGCAGATATTGTCGCGCCTAAAAATGTCGCTAGTCGTAGTGGAGCTGTGGAATGATTTAAAATACCATCTAACGCAAGCCCTATTAGATCTTTAAGAGTAAAGTTGCTTTTACCACGCTCACGCCCTCCTCGGTCATATTCTATGCCGTGCTGCCGAAATCCCATCGAGGCAATCATTCCACGCAAATAGGGCTGTGCATCATCTACTTGCCGTAGTACATCCACTACTTTTCTATCAATCAATCTAAAATCGCCAACATCTACCGGTAAGTTATCTTCACTTAAGTAGTTTGCCACTCTATAAAATATTTTACGGACATTGTGCAATACTGCACTTTCTTGACGGCTGCGTCGTACCCCATATACGACTGCGTATCCATCTTCCCAATATTTAATGAATTCTGGAATCATATTGGGCGGATCCTGCAAATCACAGTCAAGTTGTATCAGCGCATCGCCGCGTGCTTTGAGGTAACCAGTCAATATGGATTTCTGATAGCCAAAATTGCGCGAAAAACGAAATACTCTCACACGTTTATCCCGCTCCCGCAACTGACTAAGCTTTTCAAATGTGCTGTCGGCACTGTGGTTGTCTGTAAAAACCAACTCGAAGTCATACCGATCCGCGCATTCGTTAATGATTGGAGTCACTGCATCATATAATTGAAAGATATTCTCTTCTTCATTGAATACAGGTATGACAAGTGAAATTAATTTTTTTTGCGGAACCATGTTGTATTTTTCTAGTGTTTAGTGTAAAAACTTCATATTGGGAAATATGTGCACTATTTCTTATGGCGAGACTGTCTATTGACCCGTAAAGAAACTCTTCGAGAGACATCCTGAATCACAGAATTTATCCCAGCATTGAGCCCAACCATCGGCTTCCATCCAAGAGAGCACAATGCCTTTGTATCCGCGCAAGCATCCTTAAACTCCCCCGCTCTTGTAGTCAATGCACCAAAATTTAACGTGACTTCCGTGGCGCAAATTTCCCGAACTGTTTCAACAAACTCCCTAATAGGGACTGACATACCGGTGCCAACATCATAATGATGATAACCGTATTCACGGTTCAATTCCGCTCCCAAGATTGTAGAAATGGCTGAAGCAGCGTCATCAACATGGATAAAGTCGCGTTTCTGTAGACCATCCGTAAGGTCAATTTCCTTACCTTCCAAACAACGTTCCACAATGGTTGGCACGAATTTATGAAGGCTATCACCGGGACCATATAAATGATATAAGCGCAAATTCGCAAAATTAATTTTATGAGCAATTCCTAACAACTGCCCCCATTCTTGGAAATGCCGTTTAGATAGTGTATATGCTCCTAGATGGTCATAAAGAGCCTGGCTAGAGTTGAAAAAAGTGTCAATGTTTGTAAAAAGCGATACATTATTTTCTATTGCAAGTTCAATGAGTCTGATAGGGAATGTCTCATTGGCCCAAAATGTTGTCGTAGGTTTTGAGTTGTCCCGACCATAGTCAGTCGCAGCATGAACAATTGCATTTATGTCCCGATGCTTAAGGAAAAGGCTCTCTAGTCCTTTATCTTCAATGTTCCAAGTATCTAGTTCACCAAAACGATGAAGAAGTTGACTCAAATCAGTCTCTTCTCGTTTGGCGATAAGAACTTGATAATTTCTGTGTAATAAATCTCTCAAAATATGGGTACCGAGAAAGCCAGTTGCCCCAGTAAGCAAGACCTTCAATTTTTACATTCCCTTCGGAAAATGACTAATTTTTGAATAACGTAGCCAATTGGTGTTACAGCACCAATTTGTATGATTTTTGCGACGTAAGGTGCCCACATCAATTTATTTATTAAAAGCCAAAGTAAGAGTGAGCCTAAAAAAAGCTGCACATACATCAGTCCTGCATACTTGAGGAATCCGCTTATAACGTTTCGTTTACCAACAAAAGGGATTTGATGTGTGTAGTAATAATGCAAAAAATAGCACAGGGCAAAAGCAATATGGAAGGCAACAATATTACTAAATACAATTCCATGCTGAACTTTAACCAGCTCTAAAAACACAATTAGTTCTACAATGGCTCCAATTGCACCAACCAGAATAAAACGTACAGTTGTATTTCTAAATAAACCAGCCGGCATATTTATTGTGCGCAGTGAACTCGCAAGAATTTTTTTTATCATCTAAAAGAGAAATAAATTATAAGGTTTATTGATCGATAGCCTGATTTCAGCTGCTTGCAACTCGCTGCGCGACAAAGTGAAAGCCATCCTCTGGATTGATAAAATAATTATGGAAGTCCTGAAAATTCGGCCCATTCCCTCTGCAAAACAGGTGGTTGTTGAAAGGGTGGTCGTCAAGCATGACCAAACCATTCGCTAGGAATTTCTCTTTCCACCACGGCTTAGGCTTGAGCGTGACATGGTACGGGATACCACTCGCATGAACATACTCCACTAAGGAGATAGAACCTATACAATACCCGGTCGATTCTAGATGTGCTTCAACGTTTTGTAAGAGCAGGCTCAGATCTTTTTCACCTATGTGTTCTAGAACCTCCCACATGGTTATAACATCGAATTTGACGCTGCTTCCGTCATCGGCGTGCATGAATCGGAAGGGTTGGGTGATATCGCACGTACAGAGATTGTCGGGAAGTATGGGCCAATATCCGACCTTGTTCCGCTTGCAATAGTCAGAGCCATCCACTCCAATGGCGACAACGCCATTCATGACGTATTCAAAGACCAAGCCCGCAGCTCCGGTGCCCAAATCCAGGCATCGAATGTCCTGCCCCAATATATCAATGCAGTGCCTGACAAATCGAGTTGGCCTCACGACACCCTCCACCGTGGAGTCTGGAGCGATGTGATCATTGCTCGTGAAAGCAATTGAATGGGCCGTGTCCAAGCGAATTGAGCGAGCGGCAACAACGCACGGCTTGTTTGCAAGGTTGGAAGTCGCAGGCACCGATTCAAGATACCATTTCTGCAGCATGTCAATCTGGTAGTGGGCGGCGAACAGCGCTTGGGAGGCTTGATATTGCAGAGTTCTTGAGCGCTCCTCCGTGATGCGTAGTAATGTCAGAGAATCATTCAATTGTGTTTCAAGAGTCCTCGTGCGCTCTTCGACAATACGCAAAGAGGTCAATAGATCAATAATGGAAACAGCTGTTGTTGGATGTCCTCCACTGGTTGAGGCACTTCCAGCATCTTGCCGGTTCGCACTCACATCCATGCCGAAAAGCCGTTTTATACGCTGCATAATGTTGAGAGATTCTGGCGGCATCATTGGCCTCCATCTGAACGATCAGTTTGCATATGTGCAGTTGGACTCTGGTTTTCCGTGTGGAGTTCGTAGTGAGATCGTAGGCCCATATCAAAAACACCATCAAAAACGTATTCCTTGTTCTTCAGAACTACCGTGAAATGCGCAGCTTCATCCAACCAGTGGAGAACTCTTTGGTTTGCATAGTATTGGTCGTACTCCAGGGCGGCCACAACTTGAATCTCGTAGAAATTCGCAGCCAAAGTGCAAACGCCAGAAAAAGAGACCGTGAACCGCTGCCCCTTCCGGAATTTGCGGCTCCAGAAAGTTGCTTGAGGGGCATCCGCGAAGTGGGGCATATCCTCATTTAACGTTCCCCATGTCGTCACCTTGACCCCCTCTTTAGTTCTGATGCGGAACGCGATGTTCAGGTTTTCAATGTCGGCGTTGCATACGCACTCAATCGCTACGCTCATTGTGTCGCCAGCGTACAGCACATTTTGGACAGCGCAATCCTGGCCAAGCACCTTGACTGACAATATCTCCACATCAAAATTGCCGTAGGAGTTGGGTTCTTTTATCTTCGGTGATTTCGTTTCCAGGCTTGTCTGCATGGCCCTAAACGCGGCTTCTTCTTGCTGCTGCAAGAACTCGCGGTAGGAAAAGAGAACTTCGCTTGAGCTTCCGTACTTCTGAATCTTGCCTGCATTCAGAAATATTGCTCTCTTTGTTAGGGTTCTAACCATTTCTTGATCATGTGAGACAAAGAGTAGGGTACAGCCGTTGTTGAGAAGCTTCTCTATTTGGCGATAACAACGCTTTTGGAACAGAACGTCGCCAACGGCCAAAGCCTCATCCACGATGAGAATATCCGGATCGACTTGCGTTTGAACAGCGATGGCTAATCGTACAACCATCCCACTCGAATAGGATTTGACTGGTTGGTCAAGGTGCTCGCCAATATCGGCAAACGCCGCAATGGCATCGAAACGCTGATCAATCTGCCCCCTCGAGAATCCGAGAAGCGCGCCATTCATATAGACATTTTCGCGGCCAGTGAATTCTGGATTGAAGCCCGAGCCCAGTTCGAGTAATGCGGCTACTCGCCCCTGCGTAGTGACGATGCCGGAGGAGGGAGTGAGCGTACCGGTAATGATCTGGAGCAGGGTGCTCTTGCCACTGCCATTTCTGCCGACGATTCCAAAAGATTCGCCCTTCTTCACTTCCAGCGATACGTCGGACAAGGCCCAGAATTCTCGAAAATAGTTACGTCTTTCAAGACCTGCCAACTGTTGCAGCCTCGGCAAAAGATATTGCTTCAACTGGTCTCTCGGCTTGTCGTAGAGTTCATAGCGCTTGGATATGTTCTCCACACGGATGGCAAAGTCGTCAGAGGACATTCGCGAATCCTTTCCGTGTTTTCTGGAACCAGGCGTAGCCGACCCATGCCACCGTCAGGGAGACGAGCGAGTAGATCAGCAAGCCGATGGTGTTGGGAAGCTGACCGTAGATCAGTACGGCACGTGCCTGCTCGATGATAAACGTCAATGGGTTCAACATTAACCAGGGCCGTACGTGTTCTGGTAAGGCGGAAACCGGATAGAAAACGGGTGAGGCAAAGAGCAGGATGGTCATCGCCAACCCAATGGGTTGAGCAACGTCGCGCAGGAATACGCCTAGGGATGCGAGCGCCCAGGCGATTCCGAGCGAAAAAACGATGAGCGGCAACAGTACCAACGGCAGGAAGACCACCGTCCACGGAAGCAGACCGTTGAGCATCACCAGAGCGCCGGCCAAGACCAGCACGCTGACCATGGCATGGAAGGCTGACGCGCCCATGGCTATGACGGGAAGAATTTCGAGTGGAAAGACGATTTTTTTGACGTAGCTGACGTTGGACAGAATGAGGCTGGGGGCGCGAATCAGTGTCTCTGAAAAGAGGCTATGGACGATCATCCCTACGAATAGCAGGACCGCGAACTGCGTCCTGCTTTCGGGTTCGCCGGTGCCCCAGCGCGCCTTGAACACCACCGAAAACACCAAGGTGTACATGGCCAGCAACAGGATCGGATTCGCGAACGACCACATGAGCCCCATGACTGAGCCTTTGTATCGCCCAATCACTTCACGCTTCGTCATCTGGAGAATAAGCTCGCGGTTACCCCACAGGCTACGGACGAGCGAAGCTAGGGAAACGGGGGACGGGGCGTGCGGATTCACAAGCCCAGTTTCCGCTTGAGTACCTGCATTCGCGCGGGTAGACCCTGTTTGCGGATGGCCTGCATCTGCGCTTTGACCCAACGACGATTGAGCAATCTGCGGGCGAACTGCAATTTGGTCGTGGCGGATGCCGCCGGTAATCCGATGAGCGGGCATGGGCCAAAGCCGGGCGCCAGCTTGAATACGTCAGGGCAGTAATCACGAATGACTTCGCTCTCGACTGCTTCATCCCATGTGCGTGGCGGGAATTCGGTCTGCAAGTCGATGCAGATCGAAGCAGGTAACTGCTGGTCTATCGGATTGCTGCCTGCCAGCACTGCCAGAGGTCGTCCATCCAGGTAAGGCAGCGCGATACCGATGTCCTGCGAGATGGTAGCTATCCGGAAAATGAAGCGGCCATAACCGGAGGGGGCGGTGCGGTCGACATGACCGAAATCGATGAGTTCATGAATGCTGTGGACCGGCGCATCGCCGTCCAGCAGTACCGCCGCCGTGGCGGCGCAGTGAACATCAGGTGAGCGTTGAAGGGCGCCCGCCAGCACGGCGAGGTGGTTCGAGAAAAGCTTCTCGTTCGGCGCCACCACTATGAAGGC
>JBDSHM010000396.1:0-8458 GCA_039918495.1 Sulfuriferula sp.
TCATGCCTTGTACACACAACAGGCCACTGACGCCTATTCGCTGGCCGATCGAGGCTATATCTCACAAATTCATCCGCTGGAATTGTGGCTGGTGCGCTATCTACGCAGCCATTCCAATGCCACCTTCTCCAACATTGTCGCTGCCAGTCGTGAGCAGCGTCTGGAAGTATATAGCTGGCTATTCAAGACCAGCCGCAAAAATGCGCAAGACCGGCGCATACACAGCCTGCTGGAAGTCGAGGCGTTTCAGAATATCTACCTTGATTGGAAACGACTGGGTTATCCGTTTGACAGCCTGGTCCCTTCCTATGCCACGGCCATCGGCAGCTCGGCGGATCGCCCCGCTGCCCTGGCCGAATTAATGGGCGTGATCGTCAATAATGGCGTGCGACTGCCCGCGATCTCCATCCAGAAGCTGCATTTTGCTGCCGGCACGCCCTACGATACCGTGTTTGTGCGTCAACAACCGCAAGGTGAGCGCCTGCTCCCCGTCGAACTGACTCAAGTCGTGCGCCGCGCATTACAGGGCGTGGTGGAGAAAGGTACTGCCGCGCGTCTGAATGGCGCATTCAAAGATGACGACGGGAATCCCATTCCCATGGGTGGCAAAACCGGTACCGGAGATCAGCGCTATAAAACATTCGGAGCAGGAGGTAATCTGCTTACCTCACGCGTGGTGAATCGCACCGCCACCATGGTGTTTTTTCTGGGAGACCGTTTTTTCGGTACCATGACCGCACTGGTACCCGGCGAAAAAGCCGCCGCTTATCGTTTTACCAGCTCCCTGCCGGCGCAAATACTCAAAGAAATGGGCCCCGCGTTAAGTAGCGTCCTGACGCCAATCAAAGAGCAGACCCACACTAAAATCCATCCTGGCGCCGCTCCTGAATCACAAACCAAACCAATCCGGCCCGTTCATTCGCAACCACCGCATTCCATGCCCCAGGAAAAACCGGAATCGTACCCCGCTGAAGAAGAAAGCAAGCCTGCCGACCAGCCAAAATCCTACCCGGATATGGGCTCGCCCAAACCCGCGGCAACCGCTCCGAATGAAGATGCCAAACCCAAAAGCGAAGAAACTTATTGAACGTTCGTTACGTCTACGTCCACATTGAACTGCACTCAATCCTGCGCGGTCTTCCACAATTGGGTAAAATGGGACAGTTATAGTGCTTCAACACATCCATGCAGCTGTTTACTTTCGGCATTAATCACCAGACTGCACCGCTCTCCATTCGCGAGCAGGTGGTGTTTCATGCTGAACGCATGGAGGAGGCGCTGCGCGACCTGACCACGCAAACGCCGGTTAAAGAAGCCGCCATCCTGTCTACCTGTAATCGCACCGAGGTGTATTGCAACACGAATCAGGGAGAAATCGCGCTGGATTGGTTGGCGCGCTATCACCAGCTCAAGCGTTCCGCCATACAACCCTATCTGTATGCTCTGCCGCAAGCCGAAGCGGCCCGTCATGCGTTCCGGGTGGCATCCGGACTGGATTCGATGGTGTTGGGAGAAACCCAGATTCTCGGCCAGATGCGCCAGGCCGTAAAAACCGCCGAGCATGCCGGCACGCTTGGCATGCTGCTGCACAAGCTGTTCCAGCGCACTTTCGCCGTCGCCAAGGAAGTACGCACCACCACTGAAATTGGCGCCAGCTCGGTATCCATGGCAGCCGCAGCCGTGCGTCTGGCGGAGCGGATTTTTCCCAGCATTGCCGACCAGAATGTATTGTTTATTGGCGCTGGTGAAATGATCGACCTGTGTGCAGCGCATTTTGCTGCACGCCACCCCAAACACATTCTGGTCGCCAACCGTACTGAGGAACGCGCACATCTGCTGGCCGACCGCTATAACGGCAGCGCAATTGCGCTGACCGACCTGCCCGAACATCTGGCAAATTACGACATCGTGGTGACCTGTACCGCCAGCCCACTGCCTATACTGGGCAAGGGTATGGTCGAACGCGCACTCAAAACGCGTCGTCATCGCCCTATTTTCATGGTGGATCTGGCCGTTCCTCGCGATATTGAAGCCGAAGTTTCCGAACTGAACGATGTCTTCCTCTACACCGTTGACGATCTCGGAGAAGTAGTCAAACAAGGCATGAACAATCGCCAGGCACATGTCGCCCAGGCAGAAGCCATCATCGAAACCAGAGTCGAAATTTTTTTGCACTGGATGGAAACCCGCGAAATGGTACCCACAATCCGCGGCTTGCGCGACCATGCAGAACGTTATCGTCGCCACGAGCTTGAGCGCGCACAAAAAATGCTGGCACGAGGCGACGATCCGCACGAAGTGATTGATGTACTGTCACGTGCCCTCACCAATAAATTCCTGCATTTGCCGACCCACGCACTCAGTCATGCCGGCGACAGCGAGCGCCAGGAACTGGCGACGCTGCTGGCCCGACTTTACTCACTTCACCACGAATGAAACCAAGCCTGTTAACCAAGCTCGCTCAGATTACCGAGCGGCTGGATGAGCTCAATCGTCTGCTAGCCAGCGAGACGGTGACGCATGATCTCGACAACTATCGCAAACTCACGCGCGAGCATTCAGACATCACACCGGTTGTAGCACTTTACAAATCTTGTCGTCAGTCTGAGACGGACATCTCGAATGCCCAGACAATGTTGGCGGACCCGGAAATGCAGGAATTGGCCGAAGCTGAAATCGAAGATGCCAAAGCTCGGCTCCAGCAGCTTGAAGCCGAATTGCAGACCGAACTCCTGCCCAAGGACCCCAATGACGAGCGCAATATTTTCCTGGAAATCCGCGCCGGCACGGGCGGTGATGAGTCGGCTCTGTTTTCTGCCGACCTGTTTCGCATGTACACACGCTATGCCGAACGCCAACGCTGGAAAATCGAGCTGATCTCGGAGAACATGAGTGAACTGGGTGGTTATCGGGAAGTCATCATCAAGATTATCGGGCGCGGCGCCTATTCGCGGCTCAAATTCGAATCGGGCGGACATCGCGTGCAGCGCGTACCGACAACCGAAACCCAGGGCCGCATTCACACCTCGGCGTGCACTGTAGCGGTCATGCCGGAAGCGGACGAAGTCGCCGACGTCAACCTTAACCCGGCCGATTTGCGTATCGACACCTATCGGGCCAGCGGTGCCGGCGGCCAGCACATCAACAAGACCGACTCGGCGGTGCGTATCACACACCTACCCACCGGCATTGTGGTGGAATGCCAGGATGATCGCTCTCAGCACAAGAACAAGGCACAGGCCTTATCAGTGCTCGCAGCGCGCATCAAGGACAAACAATTGCGCGAAATCGCCGCCAAGGAAGCCGCCACACGCAAATCATTAATCGGCAGCGGCGACCGCTCCGAGCGGATACGCACTTACAATTTTCCTCAGGGCCGAATCACCGATCATCGCATCAATCTCACGCTGTACAAGATCGATGCCATTATGGACGGCGATCTCACCGAGCTGCTGGATGCGCTAGCGTCCGAGTATCAGGCTGAACTACTGGCGGCAATGGGCGAGCGGTAATCATGACTGCAATCCGTGATCGGCTCGCAGCTGATCAGTCACAGCTTGTACAAACACTGGGACACACTACGCACGATGCACGCCTGGAAACCCATCTTTTAATGGCCGTAGCGCTGGGCGTCAACCGCGCATGGTTGCTGGCACATGATAATGAAATGTTGCCTCCGGAGGTCGCAGCGCGATATACAAGTTGGCTGAATCGCAGACTGACCGGCGAGCCGATTGCCTATATTTTTGGCGAAAAAGAATTCTATGGACTGATGTTCAAAGTGAGTCCTGCCGTACTCATTCCCCGCCCGGAAACCGAACTGCTGGTTGATTTGGCGCTCACGCGCATTCCTGAGCATCAAGCTTGCCGGGTGCTGGATCTGGGTACCGGCAGTGGCATCATCGCTATCACGCTGTCCAAACTTCGTCCGCTCGCCAAGCTGATCGCTGTGGATATCAGTCCGGCCGCGCTGGAATTGGCGCAAGAGAATGCCACCGATCTGGAAGTACGTAATGTCCAATTTTTTGAAAGTAACTGGTTCGATACGCTGGAGGGTGTCGAGAAATTTGACGTTATTGTCAGCAATCCGCCTTATATCCGCGCGGACGACCCACATCTGAGTCAAGGCGATCTGCGTTTTGAACCCACTCATGCCCTCGCGGCAGACACATCCGGGTATAGCGCCCTTGCGCTGATTATCGGCCGTGCGAAGTCTCATATGACGCGTTCTGGCGCACTGCTACTGGAACATGGTTACGATCAGGGGGAGTATGCCCGAACGGCTTTACAGCAAGCGGGCTTTCATGAATACACGACTTATCCCGACCTCGCCGGTATTGATCGGGTCACAATGGGAAGTGTCGGATAAACTTACATCATGATTACGATCCCCCCTGTTATCATGTTGAAACCAGCCCTCAGGGCTTATGCAGCCATAATATTTTGATATTGGAATGTTTATTGCTTAATTGTTTGCATAGTTTCATAAGCAGGCAAGAATCATAAGGGCACACAATGGATAATAAAATTCACGACGCACCTCAGCCCCAAGCAAAAGACGGCGTAGCCAACGACTCACGGCGGCGCTTTACCAAGACAGGTTTGGGTGCCGGTACCGTAATCGCCACGCTGGTTAGCAAACCGGTTCTGGGCGCGCAATACTATTGCACTGTGTCAGGCATGCAGTCCGGCAATACTTCTATGCACGGTCCGGCAGTGACCTGCCAGGGCTGTTCTCCAGGGTACTGGAAAAATAGTCCGGGATCGTGGACAAAATATACCGCCTACAAAACCACGGATACCTTCGTCAGCGTATTCGGTAGGTCCACTTACCGCGATCAGACGACATTAATGGACGTACTGCAAAACGATCCAGGTTCACTCGGCTGTCACATCGTGGCAGCATTGCTGAATGCGTCTTCCAGCGATCTTGGCAAGATGACTTACGGTTATAGCGCACAAGAAATCATCAATATGTATCAGGCCAGCTACCAGACAAATCCGGATCAGCTCAAAAAAGATATTGAAAGCCTGGAGTCGCCTTGCCCCCTACCTAACGACAATTCTTTCAAATCATCATTGTAGAAACCCTTCTTAGTGCACTCGGCGGTCGGTGATGTAGTTGTGATGCGCACCCCTGACGCGGGTGTGTTGTTACGCCACTGGGGCAGCACCTATGTCGTTTATAATATCGCTTCGGGAGACACGCATCAGCTAGGCGTACTGGCAGGGTGCATCATCGAACACCTTAAAACGCGTCCCATGACGCGAGCTGAACTGCTCGAGCAGCTGGGTCCCGATGAATCGGTTAACAATACACAGTTTTGCCAGATGCTGGAGAGCACGTTGACTGATTTGCAAAACATGGATCTGATGACGGTTCATCCAGATTGATTGTTGCTGATTACTCCTTGGCGCAAATCCGGCGCGAATTGGCAAGTACAGGCTTGTATCTGAACACAGGCGGGTTTATTTCCCATATCTGTAGCGATATTGGCCTTGTGGCAGAAGGCGTTTATCAACTGTACGCCGATTCGCCTGTACTCGGCACCGATTGCTTCGCTGATTTTCATATCGCACTCAAGCGCCCTGCCAACCATCGGCGCTGGCTCAAACCCCAGGTTCTTTTCAGCTTCGACGATTTTGTGCCATTCAAACCGTTGCCCTTCGCACAAGCTTTCGCCTTGCTGGAGTGGGGCCTCAACTGGTGCATTTCCACTCATGCCCAGCAATTTCTGATCATCCATGCCGCCGCAGTTGAAAAATCCGGCTTTACTGCCATCCTGCCAGCACCGCCTGGATCCGGAAAAAGCACGCTCACCGCCGGACTCGTCAGTCGCGGCTGGCGCTTGTTGTCGGATGAGCTGACATTGATTACGCAGGCAGGCACCATCCAGCCCATCGCGCGTCCTATCAGTCTAAAAAATCGTTCCATTGAGGTGATTCGAGATTTCGAACCTGATGCTTTTATTGGCAAGGTGGTAACTGATACGGTCAAAGGCACGGTCGCCCACATGCGTGCGCCTGCAGACAGTGTCGCTAGGGTGATGGAGACCGCAACCCCAGGCTGGATAATTTTCCCCAAATTCGTGGCCGATGCTCCAGCTGTACTGGAACCCGCAGAACGCAGCCATGCTTTCATCGAATTGGCTGAAAATGCATTTAATTACAGCCTGCAGGGTGCCGAAGGGTTTATGCGTTTGGGCAACCTGATTGACATTACCGATGCGCATCACTTCACCTATGGCAACCTGGAAGAAGCGGTTGCAACGTTTGATCAATTGGCCCGGGCGAAACTCAATGCATCCGGCTGACTGTCTGGTGGTGCGCGCTTTGCGTAGCACTTTGCAACTCTCCTCATTACACATGAGCGAGTGGGATTTGTTGATCCGGCAGGGACGTAAAGCCGGTTTGCTCGCTCGCCTCCACTGGCAATGGACGCAGACCGATCAGATCAAGCAAGTACCGGATGCGGCTTTGGCGCATCTGCAGTCGGCCCGCATCATTGCGGACAAACAGAGTATGGCAGTGCGCTGGGAAGTATCCCAGATCCGCACGACGCTGGCATCCATTGACGTACCCCTTACCCTGCTCAAAGGCGCGGCGTATTGCATGTCAGATTTGACTGCCGGACACGGTCGAGTATTTTCAGACGTGGATATCCTGGTACCCAAATCCCAGATCGCACGAGTGGAAGCCGCACTCAAAATGCGCGGCTGGGTTGCTACGCAGCATGATGCTTACGACCAGCATTATTATCGTAACTGGATGCACGAGATTCCTCCGCTGGTACATCTCAAACGCCTGACCGTGATTGATGTGCATCATGCAATCCTGCCGGAAACTGCGCGGATGAAACCCAATCCAGATTTGCTTTTTGATGCGGCCCAGACCATACCCGGCGAAACCGGGCTGTTTACATTAGCGCCGGCTGACATGGTGCTGCATTCCGCCAGCCATCTGTTTTGCGGCGAATTCGAACATGGCCTGCGTGATTTGTCGGACATCGATTTGTTGCTACGCGAATTCTGCACAGCGGCAGAATTTTGGGATGAACTGGTGCCGCGTGCTCAACAGCTGGATTTGATACGGCCACTGTATTACGCGCTACACTGGGCTACGCAACTGTTTGCCACACCGGTACCAGCTACGGTGCTAAACGCAATAGATGCATACGCGCAACCTTATCCGCCCGTAAAACAGTTCATGAATGCGCTATTGCAACGGGCTCTGGTGCCCGATCACGCCAGTTGTCACGACCCCCTGTCTGCTACAGCGCGCAGCCTGCTCTACACTCGCGCGCACTGGTTGCGCATGCCGCCCCACCTGCTGGCCTATCATCTGGCACACAAGGCTCTGTTTCCGCCGCACGCAGCCGACAATTAAGCGCAGTCCAAACGCCTATGCAAGCGATTGATCTCATCCTGCATATCCAGTATCAAACCCAGCACTTCCGGATTGGCTTCCAACTCGTGATACAGACGCCAGGCACGACGGGCGCGTGCCAAGTCTTCGGCGCTAAACCGCCAATCTGCCGCCGTGACGCCTGACGGACTCAATATCGCTTCGTCCACAAGCACCTGTATCCACGCAGGTTCAACACAGCAAGTCCAGGCAATCTGCTCCAATGTCAGCGTAAAAAGGCTGTCTGCACTAATCAATAAAGATTTATGCGATTCCATCTGCCTCATACCCCCAGCGTATGCCGTGGATCGAATGCCAGCTCCTGTGCCATTGTCTGATACAGCTCGCGTGCACGCGCTGTCGTCGCCTCAGGCAACATCACTTCCAACGTCAAATACAGATCACCCGCCAGCTTACCCGGCAACCCGCGGCCTTTCAGGCGTAGCTTGCGCCCGGATTGTGAATTGGGCGGTATTTTGACTTCTACTGCGCCGTCCGGCGTAGGCGCTTTGATGGCTGCCCCCAAGGCAGCCTCCCAAGGGGTCACCGGCAGCTTCAGGTAAAGGTCTGAACCATCCACACGATATAGCGGATGCGGCCGGAACTGCACTTCCAGATACAAATCTCCCGCGCCTCCCGCACCGGCCGACCCCTGACCGGACAGGCGCACTTGCTGACCCGCGCGCACCCCTTTGGGCATCTGCACATCCAGGCTGCGTTCGCGGTATGTAAGATGGCCGCTGGCATCAATTTCCGGTACGCGCAGACTGATTCGATGCGTTCCGCCACGATAGGCATCTTCCAGATCCAGCATGATTTTGGCATGGTGATCTTTGCCTGCAGCGCGCTGTTGCGCCGCTCCCGCTTGACGTGCGCGACGGCCAAACAGCTCCGAGAAAAAATCGCTGTAATCCTGTCCCTGAGCACCTTGGCGAGGAGCACCGCTGAATTCGAACCCCGCATCCCAGTCTGGCGGCGGACGGAATTGCTCGCCCGCCTGCCAGCGACTGCCCAGCTGGTCATATGCGGCGCGCTTTTCCGTATCCTTGAGCAC
>JBDSHM010000397.1:0-8342 GCA_039918495.1 Sulfuriferula sp.
CCCATATCACCAATGTCATTCAGATCCAGGCTGATATCGGAAAAATCCAGATCCGGTGTCGTATCGGATTCGGATGTGGCCAACGGCGCTTCTGTTTCTGGCAGATCAAAGTCGAAATCCAAGCCATTCTCAGATTCAGGCGACTCAGCAATCACACCCCTATACAAATCGGGTGCCGCGAAGTTCAGATCAGGGAAATCCAGTTCATCGTGAGCCACAGGATGCGCTTCTATAGTTGTTTTTTCATCCGGCAAATCCATCGAGTCCAGATCATCAAACACCAGATCTTCATGCGCAGCATGCTTTTCAACCGCATCCGCAATAATCCCCTGTTCCGCATCTGAGGTGAAATCCAGACTATGATCTACAGAAGTGTCGCTCGCTATTTCATCCACATGGAACGAATGCGCGGAATCCGACGCATCTTCGCCACTCTGTGTCTCGTCTATAACAGGCGTATTCGGATCATCGTCACGCCGGCGCGAAGCCAGCGCAACCGTAGCCATACCCGCTGCTGCCATGACGGCTGTTGCTGCAGAATCCTTGTTATTTCCCTCAGCTACGGCCTGTTGTATTTCACCCGTGTTGTTGTACAACGGATTATTTGGATCCAGTTTTCGCCCAAGTTCTGCTGCCTTTGCCCACACCGGTGTTATCTCGCCACCCAGTGCTGCATACAACTCAGTAGCGATAGATTCAAACGCAGGCAGATTTTTACGGGCTGCATAAATTTCGAGCAATTTAAGATGAATTTCATGTCTGCCAGGATCCTTGGTCAATGCTTCCTTCAGGATTTCCTCAGCTTGAGCATCACGCCCGTACGCCATATAAACCTCGGCTTCAGCGATTGGGTCCACGTCATGCGTGTCAATTGTGCCCAAGCCAGCCTGACTGAAGTCGGTCAGGAAGGAAGTCCCGCTGGTATTCACCGCACTGCTACTACCGCCACCTTGCGTACCATAAACGGTATTGGCGCGGATATCCGTGCCAGCCATGATGCTGTCCTCAAAATTCGACAAGCCTTTGCGACGGCGTTTGCCATGCATCATGAAGGCTAGCAAGGCCAGCAGCAATGCCGCTAATGCACCACCACCCAAGTACAGCGGATTAATATTTTCATACCAGCTCGCGCCTCCATTGCCAGCTGCAGGAGCCGGCGCTATCACCGGGGGGACTGCAGGTTTTGGAGCAGCCGCAGGCGGCGGTGTTGCGGGCTTGACGGATACTGGAGGGACAACGGGCGTCGTTGTGCCGGGCGCCACTGTCTGCGGAGGCACTTTGGCGGCATTATTTTGCAGTTCTGCCAGCGCCTGGCTCTTGATGTCCAGCAGACGCTGCATGTCCTGAATGTTTTTCTCGAGCGCAGCGACACGATTGTTGGCATCCTGCAGCGCTTTTTGCTGAGCAGCCGCATCTTCCTGCATGGCGGTGAGCTTGTTCTGCGTAGCCGCTATCTGTTTGGCGTCTTTGCCTGATGCCCCTTTACCTGTGGCAGGAGCTTCACCTTTGGAAAGTGTAAGTACATCCTTGCCGGCTTGTGCCTGGGCGGCCTTATCTTCCACCTTGGGCATGATCTTGCCAACTGCCTGCGCTGATTTCTCAGGCGCAGCCGGTGTACTGGCAACCGCACCCGCCAGTTTCTGACGGTAACTTTGCCAATCTGCGGATTGCAGTTTGATATCGTGCGCCGCCTCTGACACTGGAATTGCAGCAACTTGCTCTTTGGTTGGCAGCTTCAGAATCTTGCCGGCTTTAAGCCGGTTCATATTATCGCCATCAAATGCCTTGCGGTTTTCGCGATACAGACCCACCAGCATTTGTTCGAGGTTGACGCCATCAGGCTTGGTTCGACTCGCGATAGACGTGAGCGTATCACCCCGTTTCACCGGAATTCGGGATGGTGTCGTGCTATTTTCAGCAGCCTGAGTGGATTTGCGTCCCGTTGCTCCATTACTCATTTTGGAGTCTGCAGCGCCGGACGACTGCGATTTCATTGCAGAACCCGCGGATTTCGAGCTTCCGTTTTGGCCCATTACCGCCGGCGTCACTTTCATGGGCGCAGCTGTCGTTTGCGCCATTGCCGTACCGGGAGGATCCAGTAAGACTGTATATTCACGAACCATTCGACCCGTTGCCCAGTCCAGCTCAATAAGCATATCCAGGAAAGGATCGTTGATAGGCTGGCTTGAGGTAATTTTCAGTATCGCGCGGCCATCGGGTTTTTTATCGACCGTAAATTTGAGATTATATAGGGCTGCTGCAGGATCAATTTTGGCTTCGCGGAATGCCTCATTACCCGCCAGTCGTGCAGTCAAAGCATCAAGTTCTGATTTGTCTTTGGCTAGCAACTCGATTTCCGCATTGAGGGGCTGCCCCAAAGCTGACCTCACGGACAGTTTCCCCAATCCGGCCGCTTGTGAAGTCAACGGCAGCAACATCAACAAACCTGCCGACAGATAACTCGCAATGATCTTTTTTTGACTCATGCCAATCCCTCGTTACTGAAGATTTTTATCAAGAACTTCATGTAGTTATATTGTGAATTTAAAGCCAACCATATCAATACGCTTATTTCAGATATTTTTCAATAAAAATTTCTGCAATGTTGACGCAATTTAGCGCTGAACCGGCTCGAATATTGTCAGCAACTATCCACATATTCAATCCGTTTGGATGCGAAATATCGGCACGGATACGACCTATCAACACATCATCTTGTGCTGCTGCATCCAGCGGAGTGGGGAAGCTACCATCCTCGCGTTCGTCTATTACGGTCACACCCGGCTGGTTCTTTAGCAAATTACGCGCAGTCACTTCATCTATTTTGCCGTGAGTCTCGATATGCAGTGCCTGAGCATGCCCATAAAATACGGGGACACGCACTGACGTCGGGTTAATCGCCATGGTTCCATCGCCTAGAACGCGCTGCGTTTCCTGCATTATTTTCATTTCTTCTGCCGTATAACCACTATCCAAAAATGCGCCAATTTGTGGCAGCAGATTGAATGCTATCCGTTTCGGATAAACGCTATTTTCGGTTTCTGACAGATTGAAAATGGCACGGGTCTGATCAGCCAGCTCATTGATGGCCTCTTTACCGCTCCCCGATACGGATTGAAGAGTCACCACATTGATGCGAGTGATGCCCACTGCGTCGTGGATCGGCTTAAGTGCCCTCAGTAAATGTACAGTTGCCGCATTGGGGCTGGCAATCAGCCTGCGAGGCAAATAACCTGCAATGCTTTCCGGATTCACGTCGGCCACAACCAGTGGCACCTCTGTATCCAGACGAAATTGCGGACTGCTGTCAATTACCACACAGCCCGCTGCCGTCGCTCTGGGAGCATAATGCACTGCTGCTTCAGCCCCGGCAGCAAACAATGCAATGCTGACTTTGGAAAAATCAAACTGCTCGGCATCCTGAATCACGATATCGCGCCCTGCGATAGTGATTTCCTCTCCTACGGACAGGCTGGGAGAGAGTAGATATAACTTGCCCAGGGGGAAATCGCGTTCGGACAAATGTTCCAGCATTGCTTCGCCGACCGGACTGGTCGCGCCCAGGACGGCGACATCAATTTTTTTGGGCATCAGGCTTCTACCAGTATGCGCAGCATGCGTCGCAATGGTTCGGCAGCGCCCCACAACAATTGATCACCTACCGTGAAGGCGGACAAGTATTCTCCGCCCATATGGAGTTTGCGCATGCGGCCTACGGGTACCGTTAACGTACCGGTCACGGCGGTAGGGGTAAGGTCGGTCATACTTGCCTCACGCTGATTCGGCACCATCTTCACCCAGTCGTTATGGGATGCGACGATGGCTTCGATTTCATCGAGCGGCACATCATTTTTCAGCTTGATAGTCAGCGCCTGGCTGTGGCATCGCATCGCGCCGATGCGCACGCATAGTCCATCGATGGCGATCGCATCGTCGCTACGACCCAGTATCTTGTTGGTCTCGGCACGTGCTTTCCATTCTTCCTTGCTCTGACCATTACCCAAGTCTTTGTCTATCCACGGAATCAAACTGCCTGCCAGCGGGACGCCGAAATTGGCGGCAGGGAAGCTGTTGTCCCGCAATGTGCCGGCCACTTCCCGATCGATATCGAGGATGGCTGAAGCCGGATCATCCAGCAGATTTTTCGCCACGCGATGCACCTCGCCCATCTGGCTCAGTAATTCGCGCATATTCTGTGCACCGGCACCCGATGCGGCCTGATAGGTCATTGCACTGACCCAATCCACCATATTTTCACGGAACAGGCCACCAATTGCCATTAACATCAGCGAAACGGTACAGTTCCCACCAATGAAATCTTTGCCGCCCTTGACCATAGCATCGCGGATGACATGATTGTTCACCGGATCCAGAATGATGACGCTGTCGGCTTCCATGCGCAGGGTGGATGCGGCATCGATCCAGTAACCTTTCCAGCCTGAGGCACGCAGTTTGCCGAAGATTTCGCTGGTGTAATCTCCACCCTGGGTGGAGATGATGGCATCCATCGCGCGCAGTTCATCAATATTCCGGGCATCTTTCAATACAGGAATATCTTTACCGATATCCGGCCCTTTACCGCCAATTTGCGAGGTGGTGAAAAACACGGGTTCAATCACATGAAAGTCGTGCTCTTCACGCATCCGTTGCATCAGCACCGAACCCACCATACCGCGCCAGCCAACCAGACCTACTCGCATCATTTGCTATGTCTCCTGTTGTTCTTTAATTGGTCAAAGCGCGCTCAACACGGCATCGCCCATGGCCGCACAACCCACGCGGGTTGTACCCAGTGTGTAAATATCCGCCGTACGCAGACCCTTGCTGATCACTTTTTTCACAGCATTCTCTATGCGATCGGCCACATCGTCGTGACCAAACGTATAGCGCATCATCATCGCGACGGACAGTATCGTGGCGAGCGGGTTGGCGATGTCCTTGCCGGCAATGTCTGGCGCCGAACCGTGGATCGGTTCGTACATGCCCTTGCGATGCTCATCCAGCGACGCCGAACCCAGCATGCCGATTGAGCCGGTAAGCATGGACGCTTCGTCGGAGAGAATATCGCCAAAAATATTGCCGGTAAGAATCACATCGAACTGCTTTGGATTGCGTACCAGTTGCATTGCCGCGTTGTCTACATACATATGGGATAACTCGACTTCCGGGTATTGCTTGGCGGTCTCGATCACCACTTCGCGCCATAACTCGCTGGTTTCAAGCACATTGGCTTTCTCAACTGAACACAGCTTTTTGCTACGTTTCATGGCAATCTGGAAACCGATATGCGCCACACGCCGCACTTCCGATTCTGCATAACGCATGGTGTTATAGCCTTCACGCTCGCCAGCCTCATTAACATGGATACCGCGTGGCTGGCCGAAGTAGAGGTCGCCTGTCAGTTCACGCACGATCATCAGGTCCAATCCCGCCACCACTTCCGGCTTGAGCGTGGACGCATCCGCCAGTTCCGGGTAGAGCATGGCCGGGCGCAGGTTGGCGAACAGGTTGAGTTCCTTGCGGATACGCAGCAAACCCTGCTCCGGCCGCATCGGGCGCGGCAACGTATCGTACTGATAACCGCCCACTGCGCCGAGCAGGATTGCATCGGACGCACGCGCAAGCTTGAGCGTCGCCTCCGGCAACGGGTCGCCCGCTGCGTCATAACCGGCTCCGCCGATCATGGCATGCTCCATCTCGATCTTGAAACCGTCGCTGTTCAACGCCTGTAACACCTTCACCGCCTGGGCGGCTACTTCCGGGCCAATACCATCGCCGGGCAATACTGCGATTTTCATAAGGATTCTTTCAATTCAAAATCGGAAAAACTATACAAACAACCAGGGCGCTTCCACCTTGCGTCGCTCTTCATAGGCCTGAATCTTGTCTGCCTGCTGCAGGGTCAGACCAATGTCGTCCAGACCATTTAGCAGACAATGTTTGCGGTGGGCATCAACATCGAAGCCAAATGACTCGCCACCGGGTGTGGTCACGGTTTGTCGTTCCAGGTCTACTCTCAGGATGTACCCAGGCGTGGCTTCGGTTTCACGAAATAGCTGATCAACGATTGCCGCATCCAGTACGATGGGCAGCAGGCCATTCTTGAAGCAATTATTATAGAAAATATCGGCAAAACTGGATGCAATCAGGGCCCGCAAACCAAAATCCTCCAGTGCCCATGGGGCATGCTCGCGGCTCGATCCGCAGCCGAAATTCTCGCGTGCAAGCAGCACCTGCGCACCCAGATACCTCGGCTGGTTGAGTACAAAATCCGGATTTTTGGGACGATTGCTGGCGTCCTGCCCGGGCTCACCGTGGTCGAGATAACGCCATTCATCAAACAGGTTCTGGCCGAAACCAGTACGTTTAATGGATTTCAGAAACTGCTTGGGGATGATAGCGTCTGTATCCACATTGGCGCGGTCTAATGGCGCCACCAAGCCGTTCAGCAGAGTGAATGCACGCATGATTTCTTTCCTTCAGATTAAAATTTACGGACATCAACAAAGTGTCCCGCCACTGCAGCAGCGGCGGCCATGGCCGGACTGACCAGATGAGTACGTCCGCCCTGCCCCTGGCGACCTTCGAAATTGCGGTTGGAGGTGGAAGCGCAACGCTCCCCCGGTTCCAGCCGGTCGGCATTCATTGCCAGACACATCGAACAGCCCGGATCGCGCCATTCAAAACCGGCTGCGATAAATATCTTGTCCAAACCTTCTTGTTCCGCCTGCTGTTTGACCAAGCCAGAACCGGGCACCACCATCACCAGTTTTACGCTGGCGGCTTTTTGCCGGCCTTTCACGACCACGGCAGCGGCCCGCAGGTCTTCGATACGCGAATTGGTGCAGGAACCGATGAACACCTTGTCCACGGCAATTTCTTCAATCGGCGTATTGGCCGCAAGACCCATGTAGGCCAATGCACGCTCCCAGTCGTTACGTTTGACCTCTGAGGGCGCGTTGGCCGGGTCAGGTACACGCCCGTCGACGCTGGTCACCATTTCAGGCGAGGTGCCCCAAGTCACTTGCGGAACAATATCGACTGCACCCAGATGCACTTCCTGATCAAAAACCGCATCCGCATCCGATACCAAAGTTCGCCACCAATCGACCGCCATTTCCCATTGTTTGTCTTTAGGTGCGTATGGGCGGCCTTTGACATAGTCAATCGTCTTGTCGTCAACCGCAATCATGCCGGCGCGTGCACCTGCCTCAATCGCCATATTGCACAAGGTCATGCGCCCTTCCATGGACAAACTGCGGATTGTCGAACCGGCGAATTCGATCGCATAACCATTACCACCAGCAGTGCCAATTTTGCCGATAATAGCGAGTGCAACGTCCTTGGCAGTCACCCCCAGCCCCAGCGCACCTTCAACCGTGACGCGCATGGCCTTGGATTTTTTGGTAGCCAGACACTGAGTAGCGAGCACATGCTCCACTTCAGAAGTGCCGATCCCGAACGCCAGCGCCCCAAATGCGCCATGCGTGCTGGTATGGGAATCGCCGCATACCACCGTCATGCCGGGCAGCGTCAGTCCTTCTTCCGGTCCAATCACATGCACAATTCCCTGCCGCACATCATTCATCTTGAATTCGACAATGCCGAAATCGGCGCAATTTTGATCCAGCGTTTCCACCTGCAGACGTGAAATTGGATCAGCAATACCGCCAGCGCGATTTGTCGTGGGGACATTATGATCGGCCACTGCCACTGCTGCATCAGCACGGCGCGGAGTACGCCCTGCCAGCCGCAGTCCTTCGAATGCCTGCGGGCTGGTTACTTCATGCACCAGATGTCGGTCGATATAAAGCAATGTGGCGCCGTCCGGTTCTTCGTGAACCAGATGGGATTGCCAAAGTTTGTCGTAAAGGGTTTGCGCACTCATGATTGCAGCCACTTGATAGTTGAACCGAAAATTATACACAGGCTAACGCAACCATGCACAGAATCAGGCCTCCATCGCCTTGAGTTTCCATGCCACCAAACCAAATCCAAGTGCGGCGAATCCCGCTGCGATGGCAAACGTCCATTGCGCTCCCAGGCTGTCCCAGATAGCGCCGGCGTACAACCCGCCCAGCGTGCCCCCTGCGCCGAATGCCAAGCTACTATATATACCCTGCCCACGTGCCTGATGTCTGCCTCGGAAATAACGGTGAATCAGGGCGACTGCGGACGCATGAAATGCCCCAAAAGTCGCCGCGTGCAACACTTGAGCAAAAATCACCCAGCCGGGATAGTCAACAGCAAAGCCAATGAGTAGAAAGCGCAACACCGCAATGGCAAATGTCGCGAGCAGAATGCGGGCCATGGACACTTCCGGCAGCAGACGTGGCAACCAC
>JBDSHM010000398.1:0-11301 GCA_039918495.1 Sulfuriferula sp.
GCGACCTGAAAAAAACCTTTAGATCATGTCGCCAGATAATCCAGGCCACTGGCTGGTCTGTGTAGACGGGTTGCGGCGGCGCCTCTTCGGCAGCCACTGCTTTCCAGATCAGCGCAGCGTTGGAAAACAAATCCAGTCGTTGTACAGAAGGGTGAGTAAGGAATGACATGTCCGGCCAGTCTGCGCCGGGTATATTCGCGATTGCCTGAATGCTCAGGATGGTTTCGTCCGACGCATCAAAAGCGAGCCCTTTGGCCCATTCGAAACGGGCAAGCTCAGCCAGCACGGGGATATCCGCATAGGGTGGCGTGGTGTCGAGATAAGCGTCCAGATTGGCACCGAACCAGCGCAAATTGGGATAAGTGGAAGGGAAGACATCGATAAAGGCGAAGCACAATTGTGCAAAGCCTTCATCGCCCAACGCCGCATGCAAGGCCGTGTAATCGGTTTGCAAGGCTTCCAGCAGGCGCAATCGATAAGCGGTGGAATAAATGTCCAGACGCTCGGGTGCAGGTGCTTGTGGTGTGTCGGTCACTTCCTGCCGGATGGCATTGTCCGCATTCAATATGAATGTCTGGAATGCGCGCTGTAAAGTGGCTAAATGATTCATGCGCCTGCCGTCTGGGCGAGTGCTTGTCGGGTGATGCTGCGAGCCCGTTCCAATTCGACCAGCAAGGTTTCCAGAGGCGGAATATTGTCGTCGCGTTCGATCATGGTAGAAACCGGGCCGAAGCGGCGCACCGCATGTGCGTAGAGTTCCCAGACGCGGTCGATAACCGGCTCGTCATGCGTGTCGATAATGTAACCACCCTGATTGCGATGACCGGCAAGATGAAACTGCTGTACCCGGTTCACCGGAATCGCGTCAATATATTCCAGCGGGTCGAAACCATGGTTGTAACTGCTGACATAGATGTTGTTGATGTCGAGCAAAAGCAGGCTGTCCGCCCTTTGTGCGACCTCGCGCAGAAAATCCCACTCGCTCATTTCGCTGTTTTTATAGGTGACATAGCTCGATACGTTTTCCAGCAGCAAGCGACGTCCTAAAATATCTTGCACCGCGCTGACACGCTCGACGACATGCTGCAAGGCTTCTTCCGTATAGGGTAGCGGCATCAAGTCGTGCAGATTGGTATTGTCCACACCCGTCCAGCACAGATGATCGGATATCCAGCGCGGCTCGATTTGGTCAGCCAGCGTTTTCAACTGCCGCAAATAATCCAGATTTAGCGGATCGCTGCTGCCGATGGACAGTGAAACACCATGCATCACGATCGGATAATGGGCACGGATGCGGTCGAGGTAATGGCGCGGCTTGCCGCCCGGCACCATGTAGTTTTCGGAAAGCACCTCGAACCAGTCGACAGCTGGCCGCGATTCGAGAATCGTTTCATAGTGGGGAATGCGCAGACCCAGACCAAACCCCAGAGGTGGTTGGAGAAGTTGTGGTGTATGAGGCATGGAAGAATGCCGTGTGAATATTTGAGTAAACATTCGAAGCCGACGAGCCGGGCTTCGAATGTGCCGCAGCGGGATTCAGTGTTGCAAATCCGTTTACTTCATCATCTGCGCTTTGGTTTTGTCGCACTCGGATTGAGTCATGTTGAGAAAGCCTTTGCCCTTGCAGGAGTTCATTCCTTTGCAAGCGTTGTTGGCTGTCTGGCAATCGGCCTTGCCCTTGCATGAGTTCACGCCCTGGCAATGAATCGTGGCTTCGGCAGCGACTGCCGTCGTTGCAACACCTACCGTCATGAACATACTGGCCGCAGCAGCAGCAAGGGCAATTCCAGTCATTTTCTTTACAGCGCTCATTTAAAATCTCCTCATAATTAAAAAATCCCGACTCACCGTGCGTAATTCGCTTCAAGTGATTCAACGTGCGGATTCGGGTAACCGCTGTCTACACCCACAAAAATCATGGGTTACTGCTTTGTCGCAGTCAATCCAAAAATCTTACAAATAAGCTGGAAATGATGGCGCACTTCGCTGCTAATTTCTACTAAGCCTGTTTCTGTTTCTGTTTCTGTTTGCTTTCGGCCGATTATTCAGTCGCCGCCTTGGCGATGGCGGCCTGCAATCCATCCAGTTTCGTGGCCAGCGCATCTTCACCTTTGATGTGATGACGGGCGACGACCCAAGTCAGGGTGTTATAGCTCACGAACACCTTTCCTGCGCTGTTCTCCCACACCAGAGCCTTGAGCGGGAAATCAATCGCAGATTCAGGTGCCGCGACCATGAAAGGCGTGCCACCCTTAGGACTGCCGAAAATCGTGACGATGGCGGGCTGCATTTTCAAACCGGCTTTTTCAGCGCCCTCAGCGTGATCGATTTTGGCAAATATGGTCAGGCCTTTTTCTTTCAGTACGGCTTCCAGTCGGGTCTGCGTATCCTGAAACCCATGCTTGCTTGCCAGCGTTTTTATGCCTTCATCCGCGCTTGCCGTGAACGAGATCATCAACATACTTATTGCAATCAATACGTATTTCATGGTCATCCTCCTTGTGAGTGGTTTGTAACACTTTTGCTGCACTGGAAATTGCAGAATGCTCCTGCCAGTCTGGTTGCCGGTATCCAGTCAAATCCCGCTCAGATCCATGCGCCGTTTTGACGTGTACGGGCAAATTGAGCCATGGGTTCAGCGTATTCATTCTGGATGAAAACCGGTTGGTCATTTGTCTGATGTCTTTGGATGTGATTCTGATTGGGAATGCTTGGATGGGTCAGTATTTTGCACGTCGCTGCCTTTCGCGAATGATTTCATCATCAATCGCAGAGAAGGCAGGTTTTTTTCATAATTGCGGCAGCCTGAACACATCATTAAATGCGTGCGTAGCGACAGCTTTTCACCCAGAGTGAGGGGGCGATCCTGCGCTTCAGAAACGAGGCGGGTTATTTTCTGGCAATTCATCATGATCGCTCTCCGTTTGAATACCATTTGTTCCCAAGGCAAACCTGCAGGCGCAAGCGGGCACGGTGTAACAGCACAAATAGATTGCTGGCCGTGATGCCGGTGGCCTCGCAAATTTCATCGGTATCCAGTTCGATGAATTCGCGCATCATGAAGACACGCGCCTGTTTATCTGGCAAGCCATCCAGACACGCCTCGAATACAATCCAGAATTGTTGTTGCCGGAACGAAGCCTCCGGGTCGCCCCAGGATGTGGGACGCTCATCCAGCTGCCAATGTCGTCTCTGATTAAACAGATGCTCCGCGAAGTCGTCGTTCTCATCATCATCACCTATCAAACTGCTGACATTGACCAGACGTTTCTTGTGTCGTAACGCATCGGCGATCTTGTTTTTCAGAATGGCAAACACCCACGTTTTCAGTGCCGAGCGCCCGGCAAAGTGGTCAGCATTGGTCAATGCCCCTGCCAGTGCTTCCTGGACGGTATCTTCGGCAAGATGGATGTCGCCGAGCTGCATGCTGGCAAATTTGACCATCTGGCTGCGCAAATCCTTGATGAAAATCCCGTCATTCAGTGAGGTTTCCGGTAACGATACGGCTTGCTTCTTCATGGTATCCCTTCATCCTGATATTGTCGGAATGGTCGATCGTTTCTTACAGCTGAAGGTCGGTTTTTTTAACGGGCACGTCCGATGCGGGTTGACGGGGTATTTTACGATCACCCCAACCACGACCGCGATAGCCAGATCGGTGAATACGGTGATGACCGTCACTGCAACGACAATGAAGGCGTCGTTGCGCGGTATTTTACGTAGCGCTTGCAGTCTGCCCCATTCAAAGGTTTTTTCCGCTACGACGAACATCACGCCAAAGAGCGCCGCTAGGGGAATGCGTTCGATCCAGCTGGAGGCGAACAGGATGAGCGACAGCAAAAACAGCGCGGTAGCAATCCCCGATAGCCGTTTGAGTGCGCCATTGTGCACATTGATCATGCTCTGACCGATCATGGCGCAGCCACCCATGCCGCCGAAAAATCCGGTGACCACATTGGCGATGCCCTGTGCCATGGATTCGCGATTGGGTTTGCCGCGCGTATCAGTCATTTCGTCAATCAGATTCAATGTCAGTAGCGTCTCGATCAAACCAATGGCTGCCAGGATCAACGCATACGGAAATACGATACGCAGGGTTTCCCGATTCAACGGCACCTGCGGCAGATGGAAACTGGGCAGGCCGCCAGCGAACCGGTTGCACCCGAGATCATGCCCGGGCGGCCGCCGAAAGCAGAAGTAATCAGGGCGACGATAAAAGCAGCATACAAACCGGTCAGCGGCGAGACGTGCGCAACCAAAGCAAATGCAATGGCTTCTGGCACCATTGCCAGCGCAACAGTGAGGCCGCTGAGCAGGTTGGTTTTGATTTCTTGCGGGCTGAGGACGGACAATATGATTCTCCGGATAGTTTAGTTGTTTGCCGCCATCCATTTGGAATGCACAGATTCAACGCGGGGTATTAGGGATGCTGCTGGTCAGTTAACAGGCGCTTTTAAATAAGGGCGCATGTGGCGTCTGTCATGAGGTAGTGCGTCAGGCGGCAACCGTTTGTGAATGCACCGCCGATCTTTTGTTTATGGCTGCAAAGCCGCTTCCAGTTTGGGGCGTTGATCCTGGAAAGTACCATAAAAGAATGCGTCGCCAATGACGGTGATGGGTGCAATCCGCACGTCATAAAGCGTTTTTGCTTCCTGCGCCACTTCCGGGCGGCTAATGTCGCGTTCTTCAAAGGCTTGGCCGTGCTCGTGCAGATAGTGTTTGACTGCCGCACAATCCGGGCAGCCGGGAGCGGTATACACGATCACGGTTTGCTGCATGTCGTTCTCCTCATAGGGGGTTGATCGCGAACGCATACTTGATGATAGGTTGATCGAAAGCAGCGTTGTGCGATACAGCTTCCCGGTCAGGCTGTCCGCACGAACAGCCTGACCGGAAAGCTATTCTTCAAGACCATCCAAACCATCTTGCGCCAATTCTGCGGCACGGATCACCGCTCGCGCCTTGTTTTGCGTTTCCGTCCATTCATTCTCGGGTACCGAATCAGCGACGATACCGGCCCCGGCTTGGACGTAGAGCACGCCATCCTTGACCACAGCAGTGCGAATGGCGATTGCCAGATCCATATCGCCGCCAAAACCGAGATAGCCTACTGCGCCGGCATAGACACCGCGCTTGCTGGGTTCAAGCTCATCGATGATTTCCATTGCGCGTACCTTGGGCGCGCCGGATACCGTGCCGGCCGGAAACGTGGCGCGCAGCACGTCCATCGCCGACAGGCCCGGTTTGAGCCTGCCTTCCACATTCGAGACGATATGCATGACGTGGGAATAGCGTTCGATCAGCATGTTTTCGGTCACCTGAATGCTGCCTGTCACCGCCACGCGCCCGGCATCGTTGCGTCCCAGATCAAGCAACTGCAGATGCTCGGCACATTCCTTGGGATCGGTCAGCAGTTCGGCGGCAAGCTGTGCATCGTGTTCGCGATTGGCGCCGCGCGGGCGTGTACCTGCGATGGGGCGCACGGTGACCGTATCGTCTTCGAGTCGCACCAAAATTTCCGGCGACGCGCCCACCACATGGAAACTGCCCATATCGTAATAAAACATGTAAGGCGATGGATTGAGGCTGCGCAGTGCACGGTACAGGGTGAGTGGGCTGGCGTCGAACGGGCGCGACATGCGCTGGCTCAATACCACCTGCATGACGTCTCCCTCCACGATATATTGCTTGGCGCGCAAGACGGCCTGCTTGAAGGCGTCTTCGCCAAACTCGGAGGTGGCTTCAGCGCTGCTGACCTTTTGGAGCGTGGGGGCGGCGTAAGGCGCCCTGATCTGCGTACATAACTCGTTCAGACGGCGGTAGCCTTCAGCATAGGCATCCGTCTGCATCGGGTCGGCGTAGACAATGAGTGTCAGTTTGCCGGTAAGATTATCCACCACCGCCAACTCATCGGTGAGCAGCAGCAGGATGTCCGGTGTATGCAGTACATCCGGCTGATGGACCGCATTCAGGCGTTTCTCGATATAGCGCACCGTGTC
Organism: Sulfuriferula sp.; assembly: GCA_039918495.1. Lineage (GTDB taxonomy): Bacteria > Pseudomonadota > Gammaproteobacteria > Burkholderiales > Sulfuriferulaceae > Sulfuriferula. The sequence goes on from JBDSHM010000398.1 coordinate 6,000, forward strand.
ATAGCCGAAATAGCCCGCCAAACCGCCTGCAAAACGCGGCAGGCCGGGCAAGACCGCAGCCTTGAAACGCCCCAGAAATTGTTCGACAAAATCCAGCGGATCGGCAACCTCTTCCTGTTCGATCTTGACCCCGTCGGTTTCCACGCTGACCAGATGGCCGTAAACGCGCAGCACGGTATGGGCAGGCAGGCCAATAAACGAAAAGCGCCCGAAGCGCTCTCCCCCCACGACCGATTCCAGCAGGTAGGAGTAGGGCGCGTCGGCGAGTTTCAGATAGACCGACAAAGGCGTGTCGAGATCGGCCGGCAATTCCCGCGTGAGCGGGATGCGGTTATAACCCTCGCGGGCGAGTTGATTGAATTCCTGTTCAGTCATGATTTCACCAATAAGTCATGGAAGCATAGTGAGGTACGGCACGGAAGTAGCGCGCCACCAAAAAAGCCGGCGTATCAGTGCCATCGCCATGACAGGCGCTTTTCACTATGCAATTCCATGTTGATGGGATTCATGCTGTCAGGCTTTGGTGATCAGCTTGGCGGCTTCCAGCAGGCTGGGCACTATGGCATCCTGATCCAGTTCAGCGACCGGGCGGCCGCGATTGTAGCCGTAAGGGACGCAGAACACCGAGCTGCCCGCAGCGCGTGCGGCCTGGGTATCATTAAGCGAATCGCCGATTAACAGCAGTTCGCCGGGTTCAATGCCAAAATGCTTGCAGGCATGCAGTAACGGCATTGGATCGGGTTTGCGCTTGGGCAGCGTATCGCCGGACAACACCAATTCGAAATAATCCAACAGGCCGGTATCGCGCAGAAGCGGAATGGTGAAGACTTCTGCCTTGTTGGTAATGCAGGCCACATGCACGCCCATTGCGCGCAATGCTTGCAAGCCTTCCACGACACCGGGGAAAGGGCGTGAATGCAGCGAAACATGGGCGCCGTAGTGTTTTTGATAAATAGGATAAGCGCGATCAAACAACGCAGCGTCCGGTTCGGCGTCCATACTGCCGGTCAGTACACGCTTCACCAGGCGTGATACACCGTTGCCGATGTAAGTCTTGATGGTAGCCAACGGTACCGGCGGCATATTGAGTTCCGCCATCATCAATTCAGCAGCGTGGGCGAGATCAGGCGCGGTGTCGAGCAAAGTGCCGTCCAGGTCGATGACCACGGCCTTGATTTTGATAGGGAAGTTCATTTGGTACCTGGTTTCAAATTAATGTCAGCCGGATTGTATCCGGCATTCAGAAGAGAGAATCGTCCGAAAGGCGCGGTCAGGCCTTCGCCAGCTCTGCACGCATTGCCGCCAACACGCTATCGTAGCGGTGGGCGTCACTGTCCTTGGCGGCGCCGAAAATAGCGGAACCGGCAACGAACACATCGGCACCCGCGCGGGCGACTTCTGCAATGTTGTCGACTTTCACGCCCCCGTCCACTTCCAGCCAGATATCGCGGCCCGAGGCATCAATGCGCTGGCGCGCGGCGCGGGTCTTGTTGAGGGTTTCCAGAATGAATTTCTGTCCGCCGAAACCCGGGTTCACCGACATCAGCAGAATCATGTCCACTTTGTCCATCACATAATCCAGATAGCTCAGCGAGGTGGCCGGGTTGAACACCAGGCCCGCCTTGCATCCGCATTCCTTGATCAGCCCCAGCGTACGGTCGATGTGTTCCGATGCTTCCGGGTGAAAAGTAATGATGTTCGCCCCGGCCTTGGCGAAATCAGGGATAATACGGTCTACCGGCTTGACCATCAGGTGGACGTCGATGATCGCATCCGTCACCGGGCGCAGGGATTCACATACCAGCGGACCAATGGTCAGATTGGGTACGTAATGGTTATCCATCACATCAAAGTGAATGATGTCGGCACCGGACGCGATCACGTCGGTGACTTCCTGTCCCAGTTTGGCGAAGTTTGCGGATAAAATGCTCGGTGCGATACGAAATTGCCTGGACATGGTGACCCTTTCAACAAGCCTTTGGATAAAGTAAGCAATTTTACCCGGAATCGTGTCAAGGTAACAGCACGACCGGCTCAAGGACACAGATCAAATGGGCGACAGCAGAAAAAATTACGTCACAGTGAATGTTGAAACGGTATTCATTCCCGATCAATCCGATCCGCATCAGGATCGCTATGTGTTTGCCTACACCATTACCATTACCAATACCGGCACTCTGCCGGCGCAGCTCGTTTCGCGCCACTGGGTGATTACTGATTCGGAAAACAAGGTTCAGGAAGTGCGTGGCTTGGGCGTGGTGGGCGAGCAACCATTGCTCAAGCCGGGCGAGAGTTTTGAATATACCAGCGGTACGGCAATCCATACCCCGGTGGGCACTATGCATGGCAGCTATCAGATGGTAGCGGAAGACGGCGAGCATTTCGACGCAGAAATTCCTGTGTTTACGCTAGCCATGCCGCGCACACTGCATTAATTGCACGGGCATGGCGCGCCCAGCCGAACTCCAGGAACCTGAACTCAGCCCGGCCATGCAGCGCGTGGTGGCCGCCATGTCCATCTCCATTGCGGTGCATCTGGCGCTGATCGGCATGGTGCGCATTAACGCTGGCGTGGCACCGGTAGCAGCGGATCTCCCGGTGATTCAGGCGCGCCTGCAACCACTCGTGGCACCGCCTGCCCCTGCACCACCAATCGCTGCGCCGGTTATTGAACCGGAAGCGCCAGCGCCAAAAGTGGCGCCAGAAGCGCCACCTAAACCGGCTCGCCCAGCGCCAGCGACGAGCGTTTCCCCGCCCGCGCAGGTCGAACCGGTTTCACCCGCTACTGTTTCCAGCGATATACCCGCTTCGGCCAATCCGGTGCCACAGTCCAATAGTGCATTACCTGCAGTCAATATGCCGCTTTTGGTTGACCCAACGTATTACACAGCCAAGCAGTTGGATGTCCAGCCGCGTCCATTGGTTAGCATCAATCCGAGCTACCCGCCGGATGCGGTCGCGCACGGCACGACCGGTTGGGTCGCGCTTAAATTGAAGCTGGATGAGCGTGGCAACGTGCAGGATGTCGAAGTCAGCGATGCCAGCCCACCCGGTATTTTCAACCAGAGCGCGCTTGATGCGTTTTGGCATGCGCATTTCGCGCCCGCCCAGAAAGATGGCCGTGCAGTGAAGTCGCTCATACAGATCAAGGTGCGTTACGAACTGGATTAGTGCGCTTCTCCATGCTGGTGAACGACAATGCCGCTATTTTTTAACCACGCCGGTTTTCGCAACGGATGGCCCCGGTAATTCGCCCGGGACAGGCATGTCCTTGGGCAGCAATACCCACATGCGCCCGGTTTGCTTCATCCTGCCGGCAATCTTGCCCGCTTCATTGCCAAAGCCCCAGAAAAAATCCGCTCGCACATTGCCGCGAATTGCACCGCCGGTATCCTGCGCCATGACCAGGCGATCAAGGGGCTGATCGGATGAAGGGAGGGTGGTATCCAGCCATACAGGTGCGCCGAGCGGAATTGCGTGGGCATCCACCGCAATGCTGCGTTCGCCGGTAATCGGTACGCCCAGCGCCCCCATCGGGCCGCTACTGTTATTTGGCAACGCACGGAAAAACACATAACTGGGATTTTGTGCCAGCAATTCCGGCAGCTTGTCGGCATGATGCTCCCCCCATTTCTTGATGTTCTGCATCGAGGTTTGCGCCAGCGGTAGCTCGCCGCGTTGCGCAAGTACCCGGCCGATGGAGCGATATGGATAGCCGTTCTGGTCGGCATAACCTACCCGCATCATGCTGCCGTCCGGCAGCTGAATACGCCCGGATCCCTGGATTTGCAGGAAGAACGCCTCCACCGGATTGTCCACCCAGACCAATTCGTCGCCTTTCAATGGATTGCTGCCGTCATCAATATCGGCGCGATCCAGATACGGTACGACCTTGTTGCCTTGTACGCGACCACGCAGGCGCATGTTTTTCAATTGCGGATAAACACTGCTGAGATCAATCGTCAGCAAATCGGCAGGCGGGCTATATAAAGGTATCGGATATTTCGCGCTGGGGGTCAGGCTGCCATGCAAAAGGGGTTCGTAATAGCCGGTAACCAGTCCATCCTCACTCCCGTCGGGCTGGCGTGACTGATAGAGTGAGAACTGGCTTTCAAAAAAAGTCCGTACAGTCGCCGCATCGGTGGGTTTTAAAGCCTCGGCAGCGGAACAGACAGCTTGCCATTCCGGCTTGTTTTTCAATGCAATGCATGATTCCAGCCATGCCGGCCATGCTTCAAGCAGATTGTCATTCTGCCAACCGGGCAGGTTCGACCAGTCGGCCGGGCTCAGGTTGGGCGTCACGGCTGGCGTTGGCGGCGGCGTTTCGGGCGCGGGTGGTGGGCACTCCACAGCCGGCGCCGGTTTGGGTGCTGGTGGCTTGGGTACGGGTTTGGGAGCCGGCTTGGGGGCAGGGGTTGGAACCACTGGTGCCTTGGGCTGAGTGGCGCAACCTCCACTTAATAGTGCGACCAGGATCAAAGCTGTGCGAATGCGTAGTCTCATGCGAAAATCACGGTTATACAAACAGTCTTCAGTATAACAAAGCCATGCACCCACCTTACCAGCCTGTCCCACGTTTTTACATAGAGCGTATTACCATCGCTGCGATGTGCAACGAATCGATGGATTTGCACTGGCATGATCCCGCTACCCGGCAATCGTACATGGCGCGCGTATGGCCGCAGGATGTGACTGAAGAAAATGGCGCAGAATGGATGGTGGCGCGCAGTGAAACAGGCGATGTGGTTAACATTCGTCTGGATCTGATTCGCAATTTTCCTACCCCGATGAAATGAAATAATTGTCTGAATAGATAGTAAGGAGGCCACAAATTATGGATGAGACGGAGATGGTCAGCCTCGCCTGGCTGGTATTTGAAGCGGGCGTAGCGCTGGCCTTGTTGCTGGGGATAGTGTGGTGGACGATGCGCAAATAAGTGTTTAAGCGTTCAGTGCAAACGATCATATGGGATCACCGGATGTTGTAAAAATACAACACTGCGGCTATTAATTTGCCGGAAAGCTTGCAGGGTATAAAAAGCCTTGGGCATAATGCGTTCAGCTTCTCGCAAGAGGGGTTCGCATGCAGACTGAAACAGATTGCGACACACACTTCCACTAAGGAGATTTAATTATGAACAAAAAACTGATTGCTCTGGCGATTGCTGGTGCCTTCGCGGCCCCTTTGGCGATGGCCGACAACGGCAACGTCACGATCTACGGCGAGTTTGCTGCTTCCGTTGACAGCGTGGATGGTGGTTCTTACAGCCCGACTACGGCCGCAACTCTTTTTCCACGCACAG
>JBDSHM010000399.1:0-2757 GCA_039918495.1 Sulfuriferula sp.
GCCACCGTTATCTGCACATGGTCAATAAAATTACGGTTCCATAAGGGCTCGATAAGCGTATTGGCAAAGCGAAAAACCAATAGATTCTGTACCGTTTCCTTGCCTAAATAATGGTCGATACGAAAAATTTGCTGCTCGTCGAAATGGCGGTGCAATAACTCATTAAGGTACTGAGCGGATTCGATATCCTCCCCAAAAGGTTTTTCTACCACGATTCGATGCATGCCCCGAGGCGTGCTGAGGCCGGATTTATCCAGATTCTTGATGACCGAGGAAAAATCGGTAGGTTTGATCGCCAGATAGAATATTACGTTGGAACACACCCCGCCTTTGGGTTTTCCCAAATCTTCCTTGAGTCGCCGATAGGATTCCACATCACCGAGCTCACCCTGCAGATAACTGAAACGCGCTACAAAGCGGGCGCATACATCCTCCTCGCCACGGTCCTGGATCTTGTCATGCAATAATTCCATGACATGCTCACGCCACATTTTATCGTCCCATTCACGCCTTCCGAAAGCGATGAATGTAAGATTTTCAGGCAGCCGTTTGGCTTGTTCCAAACGATACAATGCAGGAATCAACTTGTTGGATGCGAGGTTGCCAGTGGCGCCGAAGATCACAAAATTACACGGATATAATATGGAATCGCTCATGCTTCGCTCTCCTTAACTGCATGACCGCCAAATCCGCTACGCATCATTGCCAGCAACTTGTTTGCATAATCGCCCTGCCCCTGCGAGGCAAATCGCATCATTAACGCCATAGTCATCACCGGTGCAGGCGTCCCCTGTTCGACGGACTCGAGCACAGTCCAACGTCCTTCACCCGAGTCGGCAACGTAAGGTTGAATATCCTCCAAGGTTTGATCGCTGTGCAAAAACTCGGCAGCCAGATCCAGCAGCCACGAGCGCACGACACTGCCATGACGCCACATTTCAGCAACGCCAGCCAGATCAATATCGAATTCGGATTTACCTTTCATGAGCGCCAGCCCTTCAGCCAGCGCTTGCATCATGCCGTATTCAATTCCATTGTGGACCATTTTGACAAAATGGCCGCTACCAGCAACACCACAATGGAGCCAGCCTGCATCAGGGGCTGGCGCTAGTATCTTGATATACGGTTCTGCAGCGGAAAGCGCCTCTGCACTCCCTCCTACCATTAATGCATAGCCGTTTTGCAATCCCCATATACCGCCGGAGACACCTGCGTCCATAAAATGCATGCCGGCCTGTGTCAGCTGCGCCGCATGACGCTGGGAATCTTTATAAAAAGCATTGGCACCGTCAACCACTATGTCACCGGGGGACAGTAGGGGTAATAGAGTTTCCAGGGCTTTATCCGTTGCTGGTCCAGCCGGGAGCATCAACCAGATCAATCGTGGGCTGGGAAGGCTGGCAACCAATTCGGCCAAAGTCTCTCGCGCCTGCACGTTGGTATTTTCCTGTGCCAGGTTGAGTGCAACCTCTGGACTGCGATTCCAGGCATGAACTAACACGTCCCCTTTCGCCAAGCGTCGGGCCATATTGGCGCCCATTTTCCCTAATCCCAGCATACCAATCTGCTTCATTCGATTTTCTCCGATATTGTCGACACCATCATGCCTCTATTCAGCCATGGATGGCTTTATGCTAGATGGGTAAAAGCGACAATACAACCGAAGAAGGTAAATTTAAGTGCGTCAGACCTTGATATAGGTCCAACCATGCTGCAGGCGGTTGATGATTTCCCCAATGGCAGTGGGCGCAACGCGGGTCTCCGGAAGCAATTTGACTTTAACGCCTTCCAAATCCAGGCGGCGCATTGTCTGACCGCATGCAACAAAACTGATATTGGCATGCTGTCGCGCAAGCTTTTCAATACGTGCCGCATAAGGAGTAACGTCGGCACGCAAAAGATCGAGGCCATAATTATTGGCAATAACCTCAATCTGAACGGGCTGCCCCATCACTTTCTGATGCTGTAGCAAATAATCCACATCATCCAATAATGTTTGCACTTTGACTGGCTGATCGGAATCAATATGTAAAACGATTTTTCGAGTATCAGTTTTCAGACCGGACAAACTGATAGGGAGCTGCAATTTGGCATGATTCTGGATTAATGAGCGTTGAGGAGTATGCCAGTCACGCCCAAACCAGCCCACGGCAAGCCCTAGCACCAGTACTAAACCTGTTGCCATGTAGTGGGATATGGAAAACTGGCGAGGAATGCATTTCTGAAATGCTTGCGGAGGCTCTTCATAACCATGGCATACCATTGCTTTGACTGCACGCAATTCACATAACTCATGAGCGAGTTCCGGATTATCCTCCAGGGCAATAAACAGCCTGTCTCTCTCAATCAAATCCAGCTCACCATCAATAAATGCATTTAACTGTTCTTGAGAAATTTCTGGTTTCATTTCACGCTCCTCAGCGCCCCTGTCTTAGCCTGTGGTGCCAGTTCAGTCAGTTTCACTTTCAAAGACTGCCGTCCTCGGCACAAACGGCTCATTACTGTTCCGACCGGAATCTCAAGAATCTCGGCCACCTCGTTGTAACTAAATTCTTCCAAATCGATCAAGGTCAGTACCTGACGCTGCCCTATCGGCAACAGCGCGACGGCAGCTCGCACCCGATCAACCACCTGGCTACGTGAATGGAGATACTCAGGCGTATCTTCATGGGCATAGTGATAATCTTCGAGCTCATCTATGTCCTGATTGTTTTTCTTACATCGAAAACAGTCGCGCCAGCAGTTATGCAGAATCTT
>JBDSHM010000400.1:0-5679 GCA_039918495.1 Sulfuriferula sp.
CGCTGGATGAATTACGCACCTTCGCCGAAGTGTACGGCAAGATCAAAAGCGATTATGTCGAGCCGGTGGATGACAAAACCCTCATCAATTCCGCCATCAACGGTATGTTGTCAGGGTTGGATCCGCATTCTGCATATATGAACGCCGAGGAATTCAAGGACTTGCAGGTTGGTACGCAGGGTGAATTCGGTGGTTTGGGTATAGAAGTCGGTATGGAAGACGGCTTTGTGAAAGTTGTATCGCCGATCGATGATACACCCGCCTTCAAGGCCGGTCTGAAGCCGGGTGATCTGATCATCAAACTGGACGACACACCAGTCAAAGGCATGACTATTAATGATGCGGTGAAACGCATGCGTGGTAAACCGGGTACACCGATTGTGCTGACCATATTGCGCAAAGGTGCGCCCAAGCCGTTTACCGTTACTGTGGTGCGCGCGGTCATTAAAGTAAAAAGTGTGAAATACAAGCTGGCCGAATCCGGCTACGGCTATGTTCGCATCACCCAGTTCCAGGATCGTACGGGAGAGGATTTGGCGCAGGCACTGGAAACGCTGCAAAAGGACAACAAGGGCGAACCTCTGAAAGGTCTGGTACTGGATCTGCGTAATGATCCGGGTGGTTTGCTCAACAGCGCCGTCGGGGTTGCAGGCACTTTTGTCAAACCTAATTCAATGGTGGTATATACCGATGGGCGTACGCCTGATTCCAAGATGAAGCTTTATGCCAGCCCGGAATACTACCTGCGTGGTAATCAGGCCGACTACTTGAAAGGGTTGCCCGCCTGGACCAAGACTGTCCCTATGGTCGTGCTGGTTAATGGCGGTTCGGCATCGGCTTCAGAGATCGTATCCGGAGCATTGCAGGATGATAAACGCGCCATCATCATGGGCACGCAAAGTTTTGGCAAAGGTTCGGTTCAGACTGTGCTTCCATTGGGCAATGGTACGGGTATCAAACTCACGACAGCCCGTTACTACACGCCTGCAGGACGCTCGATACAGAACAAAGGCATTACTCCGGATATCGTGGTGGAAGAAGGAAAAGTTACCGGCGCGGAGAATGACACCAACCTGAATATTCGCGAGGTTGATTTGGATCGGCATCTGAATAACCCACAGACCACCACAAGCAAACCTGCCGCTGCACCTGCAGTGATTATTACACCGGAAAAACCTGCTAAACCCGTTCCGCCCGAAAAGCTGGAGCCAGGAGAAGTCGTGTCCAAAAACGATTTCCAGTTTAATCAGGCGTTAAGTTTGTTGAAGGGCCTGAATATTATTCAAAAACGCGAAAAATAGCCGGTTGTAGCGGCTGGCTTGCAACGGGTGCCCGGTTGCGCGTATTCTGAATGCGTGTGCCGGGCAGTCGGCGTTTTTAAGTGCTTAAGATGAACCCTAGCGAACAGCAAAAAAAACGCGAAATCATGTTTAGTGCCATGCCCATGCAACAAGTCAAAGCAGCACTGGCTTTGCTGGATGGTATGCAGGATATGAACATCGAAATGGGGCATCACGCTTACAGTATCGTGGTTCATTACGACATATGTCACTACACGCTGGAAAAGCTCGAGTCGGCTTTGCTAGCGCAAGGATTTCATCTGGATAATTCTCTATTACAGAAGCTGCGCAGAGCACTGGTCTATTTTTGCGAACGTAACCAGCGTGACAATCTGAGCGTGCCACCACCGCAACAAAAATTTGCCAAACCCTTCGTAGAAGCCTTTCAGCATCATCCTCACGGGGATCAGGACGACACGCCGGAAGAATGGCGCAGCTACAAATAATCCGTCCATCTGGTTCCGCGTATGAACGATGACCAACTACTGCGCTACAGTCGTCATATCCTGTTGCGCGAAATCGATGTGGCTGGCCAGCAGCGCATTCTCGACGCGCGAGTCCTGGTGATTGGTGCCGGCGGCCTGGGTTCCCCGGTGTTGCTGTATCTGGCGGCGAGCGGGGTAGGGCACATCACGGTGTGTGATGACGATAAAGTTGACATCAGTAACCTGCAGCGCCAGATCATTCATCATACCGATGCGATTGGTTGCAACAAGGCTGAGTCGGCCGCAGCGGCAATGCGCGCAATCAACCCAGACGTCGTTGTGCATGTGTTGACCCAACGTCTCTCAGATAGCAGATTGGCAAACGAGGTATCCGCAGCCAGTGTAGTGATAGACGCAAGCGATAACTTTGCCACACGTCATGCGGTGAATCGTGCCTGCGTGGCTTACAACAAGCCTTTGGTTTCCGGAGCTGCGATTGGCTTCGATGGGCAGGTCAGCGTATTTGACTTGCACAGTCCGAACAGCCCTTGCTATCACTGTCTTTATCCAGACACTGGAAATAGCGAAGAAATGCGTTGTGCAGAAAATGGTGTATTTTCTCCACTGGTGGGCATAATCGGTACAGTGCAGGCAGCCGAGGCGCTTAAATTAATATGCGGTGCTGGTGAGTCGCTCAATGGCAGGCTGTTGTTGCTTGATGCGCTTAGTATGCAGTGGCGCAGTGTACGTTTGCAACGAGATGACGGTTGCGTTGTATGCGGGAAGCGGAGCTAGGATCTTGCCGTAAATTCGGCACTTAATAATGCCCATTGTTGAACAAATGATTCGGCTGGAAGACGTTTGAATCCGCTTTTGGCAAATTGGTGCCAGCGCCCAATGACATGGCAAAGCAGTAGATTAGCCGCCGCCATCGTATCAAGGTCTGTTCGGATCTCCCCACTGCTTGCGCCAATACGAAGGCACTGACGTAGCGTTGCTTCCAGCCGATCGTGTAATTGATTGATACGCGCTTGCAAACGATCATTTTCGTTAATCAGGGCATCACCGATTAGCACACGTGTCATGCCGGAGTTTTTTTGCGCGAACCCAAGCAGTAGAGAGACAATGGCCTCAGCCTGACTGAGCCCGCTTTGCTGACTACTCGTGATTTTATTGATTAAGCCGAATATCGACTGCTCAATAAATTCGATCAACCCCTCAAACATCTGTGCTTTGCTGGCAAAGTGCCGGTACAGCGCAGCCTCAGATACGTCGAGCCGGGCTGCTAATGCAGCGGTTGTAATTTTTTCTCCGCCGGGCGTTTCCAGCATGGCAGCAAGCGTTTGCAGAATCTGAAATTTTCGTTCACCGGGAGCTGCCACGTTATTCCCCTGTTAGTAAAATTACTGTGATCGAATTGTGCGGTAAAAGCGGAAAATATAATCCGAGCTGATTATTTGTAATGGAGAGGCGGATTTATTCGCGCATCAACCAGCCGCTTCCATGTGAGTTGGTTTGATACCAGTTAACGACTTATTTTTTGGAAAATTATGGGTCGGCACTGACCTGAGCTGTAGGCCACGGGATTGGGAGCCCATAATATAGCATATTATTATAATATCTTTATAATTCAATATGTTGAAACAATAAACCGCGCATGATATTGCACATCAAGCGTCGTGTGCAATCTTTTTGCACACAGGATCCTGCCTGTTTATCTGCAAGCCTTGTGGCTGCTCCGGGGCGGCCTGCTACCTCGCATTATTAGGAGAAGTTATTCAGACCATCTTTGAGTCCGCGAGTCGATGTGGTTCGAATATAATCGGCTCCGGGTTTAGGTCAAACGGGCCGTTGTATGTCCCCGGTTATGCTAAAAGCAATCCAGGGTAAGGGTCACAAGAGGACTGAGTTAGGCGTGGCGCGGCGGAATAGCGGTTTTAAATAAAGCTTCTGACCGATTTCTTTCCCGAGCTGCATGCCGGCGAGTTAGCGAGCAGGCACGTTCTGGAACAATCCGACTATCATTTTGCTAGAACAGGACGTCCAAAGAAATAACCCTGAGCCCAGTCTATTTCCAAGTCGCAGAGAATATCAGCGGTATCTGCATCTTCGACAAATTCGGCGATCGTGGTTAACTGCAGGTCTTTCGCGATATCGCTGATGCGTTTAACCATCTGCCTGATGCGTTTGTCTTTAACTTGTTGAATGAGGCTGCCTTCAATTTTAAGAAACGACACAGGCAGGTCAGCCAGATACTGGAATGAAGAATAGCCGCTCCCAAAATCGTCAATAGCCAGGCGCATGCCAAAATCGATAAACGGGGCGAGTTTGGCTTTGACTGCATTTGCATCGCCGAGTAATTGCCTTTCTGTAATTTCCAGCACGAGGGGCTTGGTGAGACCCATATCCACCCCGCACGATATGTACGCAGCTTGAACTTCAGCAAATAAATCCTGAATCAAATCCTGATGCAGCAAAAAGTCGGCTGAGATGTTAACGAAATGCGCTATATTTGGGCCGCCGCCAGCAATATTGGTCGCACAGCGGTTCATGGTTTGTTTGATGATCTGGTAATCGATCAAGTGGGTAAGCTGCAATTCCATCGCCGCCGAAATGAACTCGGTGGCCGCAATCACGTTCCCGGATTCATCAATTAATCGGGCTAATGCTTCTTCAGCAACCGGTCTTCTGGTTTTTAGGTCTACTATCGCCTGATAAGCTGGCACCAGATTGTTGGTTTCAATGGCGGTGCTAAGTTTAGCCGCAATAGAATAAACCTCCCGCTTATCCTTGGCCGCCACCACACGATTTCGTCCGGTTTTTTTTGCTTCATACAATGCAGCGTCCGCTGCCTTAATCAGGAAATCCGGCGTATCACCGTCCCGGGGATAGCTGGCAATCCCGATGCTTGCGGAAGTTTTAATTTTTTGACTATTGACCTCAAGATTGAATTGCTCAACCGCTTCCCTTAGCCGTTCAGCAATATTGAGTGCACCATTTTCATCAGTGTCGGGCAGGATAGCCAAAAATTCCTCGCCGCCCCACCTGCTCAACCAGTCACTCGTGCGTAGCGTTCGCTTTGCAACTTCACTGATTCCGATCAAAATCTTGTCGCCGATATCATGACCATAGTTATCATTGAGCATCTTGAATCGATCCAGATCGAACAGGATCATGCTCAGAGGTTTGGCTGATCTCTTTGCGGACGCATACACGCGGTCGATCACCTCTTGCATTTCCCTCCGATTAAGCAGGTTGGTCAAAGGATCAATCGATGCCATTAACTCTAGGGAGACTTTCAGCCGGGCTTGATCCAAGGCCACCGTCGCCAGCTGAGCAAAAGCAATAAAAGGCTCCATCCCGATTTGTTCAAAGTAATTCTGCGTGTCCACAAAGATCACAATCAGACCTCTGTAGGGATGGTTCCGGTCACCAATCGGTAGGGTCAATCCTTCCTCTAAACCGTATCGAATCGCATTTTCACGCCAAATACCGAAGCTCGAATCCGCATTGACTTTTACCAGAACCGGTTCATTCTGTGCCAAGGAACGCCGACCCGGGCCTTTCATTGCTCTCGGAGAACGATCAAGCACCAAATTTCGGGCATATTCAGAAGCTCTTCCTATTGAATATGAGGGAGTAATGGATTCAGAAGCTGGATTACCCAAGTACATCCATGCCAGGCAGATCCGTTCGGATGACGCCACAAGTGCATCACAGGCTGCCCTTAAAACCTCATCAGGGGTATTTCCCTGAGCAAGACTTTTGGTAGCCGTTAACAAAGCTCTATAGATGGAGAACTGTTCTTGAGAGAAATCCATTTTAGCTATGCTGGCCCCTAAATGGCACACGACTATGGGGTGCGAAAATGATGAACTAGACGTACATCTCAGGCAATTGTAACCGCTCTATAC
>JBDSHM010000401.1:0-17346 GCA_039918495.1 Sulfuriferula sp.
AACCGGTCTCCTTGCGGTCATACCAGAATCCGATGAGCAGGTAACTACTCAATCCAATGAGTTCCCAGGCAGCCAGAAACAGGATCCAATCGCCTGCCAACACCAGCGTCTGCATGGCGGCAATAAAAAAAGAGAAGGTGGCAAAAAAACGTGGCTTGTCGTGTTCCTCCTGCATGTAACCAATGGCGTAAATCATCACGAACGTACTCACCACACTGACCACAACGGCCAGCAATGCATTTAAGGGTTCTGCAATCAGCCGCAAGGGCATCGCCGGCAAGCCCGGCAGAATCAATAAAGAATGCATGCCAGAAAAAGTATCCATCAGCATTCCGAGGCTCGCAGCCAGCGCAACTCCTGTTCCGAACAATGCATACGCTGCGATAAAACGACGTGTGATCAAAATGAGCGCAGCCGCTGCAAGCGGTGCTAGCACGGTCAAGGCCAGAAAATTCAACCTTTCAGCTCCTGAGCTTCTTCCATTTCCACTGACCCCTTGATACGGAATCGGGCAATTGCCAACCCGAACCCGACGGCCATTTCCAGTGCCATCACGGTCATGACGATGAGGACGAACATCTGCCCGGCATAATTATCCGGATGCAAAAAACGCCAGAACGCCACCAGATTAACCAGGGAACCCGCCAGTATCAGTTCTACTCCCATCATGATCATGACCAGATTGGTCTGCGATAGGGCGCCATAGATTCCGATACCGAACAGTGCCGCGCCGGTTAATAATGCGATGAGCAAATCAGGATTCATGCTGCTTCTTTCGTTGCAATGAAGGCATTGCCACTGCCGTTGCGGCGATCATTGCTGTGAGAATGGTGACGCCAGCCGTCTCGAAAATCAGCATCGACCGACCGAGCAGCTCGGTACCCAAGGCGCGCACCTGACCTGCTGCCGACATCGCCGTTCCAACCGTCCCCCAATCGGTAAAGATGGCTATGCCTGCGGTGAAAAGTGCACCCCCTATCCCTGCATAAATGGACAGGCGTTTCTGATGAGACATTTCCATTTCACCGAGGCCACCCGGATCCATCATGAACATCACCATAAAAATGGCCATGATGCTCATTTCAGTGGCCATCATCATTATCTGCAGCACCCCCAGAAATTCTGCCTGCATGGCGAGAAACATCGCCCCCAAAGCAGTTTGCGAAAATAACAATGCCAGGGCCGAACGCATCATCGATGAAGTACGGAATACGGCAACGCCGAACGCGACCGTCGCACAGCCGAAGAAAAAAATAAATAGCGTCTGCAGGGTAATCATTGCGTTATCAATACCAGCACACCAACGATGAAGATATTCAGCAGCGCCAACGGAATGCCGATTTTCCAGCATCCGGCCAAAAGATGCGCCTCCCGAATGCGTGGCAGATAATGCCCGGCAAGCAGCATTGCTGCACTGACAGACAATATCTTCAAGGCGCTCCAGGCCCATGGGGGCAGTATCGGGCCCAGCCATCCGCCAAGAAAAAATACGGTAATCGCAGCCGCCATGGAAACGACCAGCACCATCCGGCCAAGCCGAAATACCGCGAGGCGTACGCCGGTATATTCAGCTTCTATCCCGCCCGCCAATTCTCCGCGTGCGGTGGGGAGATCGAAAGGCGGTAGAAACGACACAGCCAGCGCGGCGATAAAGAACAATAAGAATCCGATCGGCTGATAGACGATATTCCATAGCGCTGTCTGAGAAACGACAATATCAGTGACGACCAAGGATTCCGCGCGCATTGCAACGGCGGTGATCGGCATGACGACAAGCATGGAATAGGCGATTAACTGTCCCAGAAAACGCCAGCCCCCTACCAGCGCATAAGCGCCATTGGGCCCCCATCCTGCCATCAACAAGGCCACCAGAACGTAGGCCAGCGCTGCATTGATGAAGAGCGCTCCCGTGGCCAGATCCGTGATGATCAGGGTCGAACTGAGCGGCAAAACGGTGGCAGCGAGCAATGCGGCCATGAGCAATAACACCGGTGCCGTTTCAAAAAACAGCCTATCCGGCGTGCGCGGCACAATGGATTCCTGCCCAAGCAATGCCAAGGCGGACCACGCCGGCGCTGCAAATTGGAAACGCCCGCTCTCCAGCGCGGCTTCCAGAACGGCAACCAGATAAGCGCCGGCCAGAAGACTTAACACCATGATTGCCGTCGTCATGCCGGCAGCTCCCACGGCGACAGATCCAAGGAACACACTGTAGTCAGCGCATCACCGAGCTCCTGTTGCACCAATAACTCCGGTAATAAACCCAGGTGAAAAGTTGAAGGGGCGTTCAGATGTGCCTGTACCACACTGCCACGGTCCAATGTAAGCGACAGACTGGCTGCACCACGCGGGGTTTCGACTATGGCATGACCTTCCCCTGATGCCCTGTCTGCGACAATATATACAGGTTCATTCAGCATGCGCACCGACTCGATGAGTGTGAAACTTTGTAGCATTTCATCAAGCCGGATGAGGAGGCGCGCAAGCGCATCCCCACGCTGTCGATTGATTACCTCGAATGACAGCTTGCCATAGCTTGCATCTGCCATGCGGGCATCGACGCGCAGACCAGAGGCACGTGCTACCGGGCCGCTCAGACCGGTATCCGGGAGAACAATACCGATACCGGAAAGTCGGGCCGCCAACAGCGGCATGTGTATTAGACGTTGCACAAGTTTGTTCACGGCCGGACGCATGCGTATTATTTTTGGCAGGCTGGCAAGCATGCATTCCAACTGCATTTCAGCCGCATGCCGCTGCAGCCCTACATAACCGATTTGGCTGCCCAGAAGGGATAACCAGCCCAGATGACTGGCAATACGTTCCCGCTCCAGGGCAGCCACGCGCACGCATAATTCTTTTTCGTCAGGGCACTTTTCAACGGCCTTTTCGAGCGCCCGGCTGGCCAGCACGCGATAAGCCATTGGTGATAGCGGATGAATTTCACCGAGATGCTCAATAAATCGGGAAGCTTCCATACCGCCAGTCGGCAGACGAATGGCTTCTCCGACCAGGGTTTGCGTATGTACTTTTGCCACGCTGTCCCCGTCCAGTGTCAGGGTGAGTTGCAGCCCCCCTGGCAGACCCGGAAACACAGGCCCGAATGGCACTTCTAACCAGTCCATGGGCAACCCATCCGGGCTGCGCGGCAAATCCTTGGTAACTTCAACCATGGACATGAAGCCCATGTCCTCATGAGACATCTCATCATGGCTCATCTCACTATGGCTCATGTCAGCCTCTTCTGATTGGGTATGCTTCTGTTCTGAATCCTGGTCGGTTCCACTATCGCGGGGGATGAGACTCATACCGCATTTGGGGCAGGAACCGGGCGCGTCCTGGACGATTTCCGGATGCATGGAACAAGTGTAGTAGATGTGCCCTTCCAGGATAGCCGTATTGAAATCAGCAGTCGTAGCTTGAAAAGCGCTCGTTACCATTATTTTACGCAGTTGCATCACCGCTTCGAGAAGGCTCTGCTGGCTTATTTCCGCATTCCAATCCGCACTGGGCAACGGAGCGAGATCACTGCAGCCAAGCGTCAATATCATTCGTGACCGCATCATCTGCGCATATAGAATCGTTGCAGCCGTTCGCAATGCAGGCGTGAGGGGGCCAATCAGCATCAATACATTGGCATGGCGCGGATTAGCTGCAACCTGAAAGCCAGCTGCGATGACATCCAGGCCATGAGCACGTGCCACATCCGGTCCAGGCACAATCAATACCCGCAGAGCTCTAGCCATGGCCGTCGCAACCAGACGGCGCAACCAAAAGGGTTTGCCTTTTCGAGCGCCGCTCATCATTTTAGTGTCTCCGCAATGCACCCTGACTCCAGCCATATAGCAAACCGAGAAAGAGGATGAACAGGAAAACGCCCATGTCGAGCAGCGCAACGATGCCTTCCTGTTTGTATACAACTGCCCACGGATACATGAAGGCCATTTCCATATCGAATGCCAGAAACAGCAAGGCGTATCCATAATAGTGAGCGTGATAACGCACCCAAACCGGATCTCTGGAAAGTTTTCCCGCGCTCGCCGGTATATCCTTACCGGGTTCGATTTGAGTATGACCAATTGTGCGAGCCAGGAAGAACAGACTCGCCACAAATCCGACCACCCCGATACACAAGCCGAAAAGTAATCCGTACTGTTGCAGCGCAGTCATGTCACCTCCCGCATGTCATTATGAAAATTTCCGAATGGTGGCCTTTAATTATTTAAATGTCGGCCTTGGGCGCGTTCCATTGAATGGAATTTAAGAATGTCTCACATTGTCCGTAATACTGGAGTGTGTGATGAAGTATGTCTGTTAGCGAACGTACGTTAGTCCATCTTTTTTTCAATAGTGGTCGCATATGTCCCGGCTGTCATTATTCTTATTGATTCGGGAAATAAGGTGGCTTGCCAATAGACCAGTGAATCGGCAGCCTTTACACTCAAGCCCGGTTATCAAGACACGGTGCACGAGCACTACAGCCCAGGATGCCTTTATCAAGAGTCGGCCATCACGAATCCAACGCAAAACGGGTACACGATGTCATCCCTATCCAAAAAGATACTTACGGTTTATTTAGTTGTCCTCGCGCTAGGTCTCACATTGTCCTCTCTGATCTATATCAATGGACACTCAGTATCAACCGCTACCAATTCACTGGTTGTTGAAGATCTGTCCCGGTTGAACGCGATTTCCAAACTGCGTGTGGCCATCTTTTCGCAAAAACCCGTCCTGTATGAATACTATGCCACTACAGACCGCACCACTTTCCTGAAAAATTATGAAACCAGACAGCGTGAGGTTGACGCAGGTTTACACACAATTCATACGAATCAGGAAGGTAACAAGCTGCTTACCCAGATCGAGTCCCAGACCGAGCAGATTTCACTGTATGCGGTGGAACTTGATCGGACCCTTAATTCCCCCTCCATTGATTGGGATCATGCCCGCGACATATTGGCCCTGGTAAGTAAAGTCGAAAACAAAATCTCTCCGACCATCGATGCATTGGTCGAGATGAATCAGAAACATGTATTCAACAACGGGAATCTGGTTCAATCGAGAACCCGCTTGATGATCCAGATGGTCATCGGATTCAGTATTGTGATTTTCCTGATTGCCATTCTTATCGGGTATTACGTCAATGCATATATCGCCGAAAGCGCCGAGCGGCGCCGCCTCGCCATGTTTCCTGAACGCAACCCGAGCCCTGTCCTGCGTATGCACTGGAACGGCACAATTGCATATGCCAACCCAGCCACGTTGGAATTACTCGCGCAACTCGGGATACCCAGCACCGATCAGCTTTTGCCGGACGATTTTGAAACGCGTCTTGCCGAGCTCAAATCCACAGGGCAGGACAGTTTTACGCTTGAATACACCAGGCATAACCATGTGCTCAATTGCTTTGTTCACGCCCTAATAGATTTACATCTTTTTCACATTTACATTTCAGATATTACCGATCGTAAACGGGCGGAAGAAAATCTGATACATCAAGCTTATCACGATGATCTGACTGGCCTGCCGAATCGCCGCATGTTGGGTGAGCGCTTACAAGATGCTATCAAACAGGCTGATGGAAATAACAAACTGGCGATTGCACTGTTAAGGCTGGATCGTCTTAAACGAATCCTTGAAAGCCAGGGTTATGAGGCGAGCGATAATCTACTGCACACCATTGCTGTGCGGTTGAACTCACTTTTGATTCAGAATCATGACTTGATTCAAGGTGCGGTTCTTTTCCGGTTCGAGGGCGCCACATTTGGTTTGCTGCTTCCGGAAATAGATAGTACACATCAACTCGTGGCTCTGGCGGAAAAGCTTCTGGTAAGCATGCATGAACCATTACACGTTAACGCTCAGGAATTCTTTTTTACACTGAGCATTGGTGCCAGCATTTTCCCTTCCGATGGGCGCGATTCAGAAAGCCTTATCCGAAATGCGGAGGCCGCAGTCAACCGTGCTAAAACCCTGGGTGGCGATGTATTCCAGAGCTATACCGAGGACATGAACAACCAGGCGGAACGCTGGCTAACCCTGGAGAATAGCTTGCGTCATGCCCTGAAGCGCAACGAACTGACACTCCATTATCAACCACAGGTCGCAATCTCGAATAACCGGATTTTAGGCGTCGAAGCCTTGATCCGATGGTATCGGGATGGGGATGTCTATGTGTCACCCGCTGAATTTATTCCGCTTGCAGAAGAAGCCGGTCTGATTATTTCAATCGGTGAATGGGTATTACGGACTGCCTGTTTACAGGCAAAACTTTGGCATGATGCGGGATTTAACGAGCTGATCATGGCAGTCAATATTTCTGCTCGTCAGTTTCAGCATCCCGGATTCACCGAACTCGTCGCCAAGATTATCCAGGAAACCGGAATCGATCCACGCTGTCTGGAACTGGAAATCACCGAAAGTGTGACCATGCATGATGCTGAAAAGACCATCGCCACATTGAACAACCTGCGCGCCTTGAATCTCCAACTCTCGATTGACGATTTTGGAACCGGTTATTCATCGCTCAGTTACTTAAAACGCTTTCCGATCAATAAACTCAAAATCGACCAATCGTTTGTGCGCAACATGACCACCGACGCCAATGATGCTTCCATCACAAAATCCGTCATTTTGCTGGGGCATAGCCTGAATCTGCATGTCATCGCAGAAGGCGTTGAAACAGCGGAACAGCTTGCCATGCTAAAACAATACGGTTGTGATGAAGTACAGGGCTATTATTTCAGTAGACCTGTTCCCACAAACGAGTTGCAAAGCCTGCTTGGCAACAACCCTGAACTCAAGATAGTGTGCGAATCTTTGTGAAACAATTGTGCGTGCGAATAAGTCCCTGACTGGCTCACTCCCCATCGATGATCCGGGGAAAAATCCGGATCATTTTAAGCTGCCGAAACCGCTGAATCCCATTCTCTAATTTTTCGGATTTGTACTGACTGGTACTTCGGTGACCACTTCCGGCAATGCCGAGAGGATCGTTACCGTCACGCGTCGATTGCGCGCCCGACCTTCGGTTGTCTCGTTGGTATCCACGGGTTCGTTGGAGCCATGCCCCACCGCCGTCAGGCGATTCTCGGCTATACCGTTATCGCCGAACAGTCTGACCACACTACTTGCACGCATCGCAGACAATTCCCAATTGGAAGGGAACATGACATTACTGATAGGCAAGTCGTCGGTATACCCTTCAACGCGTATGGCATGCTGATCGTTTTTCAGGACCTCCGCTACGGCTTTTAACGCCTGGCTGGATTCATCAGTCAGCTTGGCCTCGCCCAGCGCGAACAACAGGCTGGCATTGATTTCAACACTGACGCCCCAAGCGGTCTGGGTCACCCGTACCTTGCCTTCACTGACCAGTGGGGCAAGCACTTTCAGGATGTTACGGGCGATACCTGTCATCTGATCCCTTTCGCGCCTGACTGCCTCTGTTATACGTGGTTTATGTATCAGCGTTTTACTGGGTAAAGGCATAACGGGTGGCGGCGTTACTGATTTCGGCTGCGTTTTAGTCTGGCCGAAAGCATTTCCAAGCGCATCCGACAGCACACGATATTTGCTTTCATTTACGGAGGAAATCGCATACATCACCACAAAAAAAGCGAACAACAATGTAATGAAGTCGGCATACGACACCAACCAGCGTTCGTGATTTTCATGCTCCTCTTCGTATTTTTTTCTGGCCATGGCGTGGAATATTCAGATAGCTGTGCTGGGTGACTTGCGGTCAAAAAAATAAATCCACATTTTTCTCACCGGAGATAAGTTGCCATACGCTCTTCGATTGCACGCGGGTTATCGCCGCTGGCAATGCCGATCAATGCCTCTGCAAGCATTTCACGCGTACTGACCTCATGCATGACGGTTGTTTTGAGCCGATGTCCAATGGGTAAAAATACCAGGTTGGCCAAACCGACGCCGTAGATGGTCGCCACAAACGCCACAGCAATACCGCCACCCAGTTTGGTTGGATCGGAAAGATTTTCCATTACATGTATCAACCCAAGAACCGCGCCCAGAATACCGATTGTGGGTGAATAGCCGCCAGCCGCCTCCCATATTTTTGCCGCGTGACGCTTCTCAGACTCATACGCGCTAATCTCGAGATCCAGTATCTCCCTGAGTTTGGCGGGATCGGTCCCATCAATTATCAGACGCAAGCCTTTTGCGGTGAATGGATCATCCGTTGCCAGCATGAAGGTTTCCAGGCTCAACAGGCCTTCGCGTCGTGATGTGTGACTCCAAACTCTGACATCGTCGATGATCTCCTGGCGCTTATCAGGCGGTGGGACGAATACCCAAGCTATCATCCGTACCCCGTTTACAAATACCTTCAGCCGATTTTGCAGCAGCACGGCGCCGATTGTTCCAATGACCACAATGACGAATGCCGCTGGTTGAATCAGCGATCCGATATGACCGCCATCCAGCATGTGTGCAACCAGAACGCCGGCCAGGGCAAGTACTATGCCCGCTACACTACCCCAGTCCATGCCTGCCCCTTTAGCGTTGATCGGAGCCTGGCTACAGCCTGACTATGCAACTGGCATACGCGCGATTCCGAAACGCCCATTACTGCACCAATCTCTTTGAGATTCATTTCTTCTTCGTAGTACAGACCCATCAGAATTTTTTCACGTTCCGGCAAGCCTTCGACCGCCTCGGTGATTGCACCGCGAAATCCACTTTCCAGAAGCTCTTTGAGTGGATCGTTCGATTCACCTTTGGTGTGCTGGTCCAGAAAATGGTCATTGCCATCGGCATTGTGAAAATCCTCGTAATACACCAACTGGTGTCCGGCGCCATTGCTCAGCAATTCCTGATAATCGGACAGTGAGAGCTTGAGCTCCCTGGCAATTTCCAATTCTGTCGGTTCATGGCCCAGTCGCTGCTGAAGCGCATTCATCGCTACTTCAATCTTGCGCATGTTCTGACGAATACTGCGTGGCAGCCAGTCAGTGCTGCGTAGTTCGTCCAGCATCGATCCGCGGATACGCTGTACTGCATAGGTCTCAAACTGCGCACCGTGAGTCTCTTCATACCGATTAATGGCGTCGAGCAAACCAATCATCCCGGCCTGCACGAGATCATCCACCTCCACGCTTGGAGGCAGCCTGGCTTTGAGTTGATATGCGAGCCGTTTAACCAGCGGAGCATGCTGGGTCAGCAGATAGTTTTTGTCCGATTTTCCGTTAGCGGTATACATATTCAGGACAGACTGAGTTGTCCGGCAAGACGTCGGAATGCAACAGAAGCGCCAGCCATAGGAAATGCATCAATCACCGAACGTCCCAAATTTGCCGCGCGACCGAGGTATTCATCCGCAGGCACCGAACCCATAGAGTTCAACTGTATGGCCAAATAACGACTTGCTGTACGCGCCATATTTTCGTAAACCAGCTGTGCTTCTGCTTCCGAAGCACCCGTCACCAACACCCCGAATGAGCGTCTGCCTAGACAAGCGGTCAAGCGTTTGATCAAACTGTAAGCGGATTTAAGTGACGCAGTGCCGGGAGACATCTGCACCACAATCTGGCCATCGGACATGGCCGGCAACGGAAATGCGTCGTTCGCGTCCAGTTCTCCATCCACCATGATGACACCGGCCTGCCGGGCAAGCAGGTCAAAGCTGGTTCCCAGGCTTTGGGTCTCAGCTTCACTCAGGCTGCTCAAGTCTTGACGCACTCGCGCCAACGAGACCAGACCCATACCTTGCGATACCGGTTGAACTACCTCATCAAGTGCTTTCTCCTGACGCGCTACCTCGAGCAAAGTTGCGCGTCGAGCGGCTCCGAATCGCGACGCGATTCCTTTTGATACTGAACGCGCGTCAACCAGCAATACATCACTGCCTCCCTGCACCAGGGATGCACCAAGATTGGCCAGCATCGCGTTTTTTTCTTCGTCTTTGAGTACCGACAAAAAAGTCACAATGCGCGGCCTGGGCCCTGCCAGCATGCGCCGCAGGCCCTCTGCCTGATCAAAGTCGAAATTAGCCAAGATTCACCTCACGCAGTGATTTATCTTTCATCGCATGCACGGTATTCGCGATTACCAGCGGCAATTCATCATCCTGAAACTGGAATGGCGAGCCTTCGCGCTTTAACTTGAATGCACGGTCAATCAGGTACTCACGATTGATGACATGTAAATCCTCGGGTACGCGCTGGCCATTGGCAGTGTAATAAAGGCTCAGCTTCTGACGAATTGCGACATCCAGTACGTTGCCGATAGTTGCGGCTTCATCCAGCTTGGTAATGATGCAACCTGCCAGCCCGGAGCCTTGATAAGCCCGCACTACTTCGCTAAGCGTTTCGCCGGTGGAAGTCGCATTCAGGCATAGCAGACGTTTCACCTTGGTACTTGCGCCGGATAGCATCGCGACCTGTTCGGCCACCATGTGGTCGCGCTGATTCATGCCTACCGTATCTATCAGAATGGTGTGTTTGTTCTTCAGCTCCTCCAGCGCGATGCGCAAATCGGCTTCATCCTTCACCGAATGCACCATCACCCCGAGTATCTTTCCGTAGATCCGCAATTGTTCATGACCGCCGATACGGTAGCCATCCGTGGTAATCAGCGCCAGCTTGCCGGTGCCGTGACGCATTACGCAGCGCGCAGCCAGCTTGGCTGTCGTTGTGGTTTTGCCCACACCGGTTGGACCGACCAGAGCAAATACCCCGCCCTTTTCCAGAATTTCGTTTTCATTATTGATCGCTTGAATATTGCGTATCAGAACCGACTTGATCCAGCTCATCCCCTCTTCTGCAGTGTTCACCGATGGCAAGTTTTCTGCCAGATGCCGTGACAGGCTGGCACTGAATCCGGCAGCCAGCAATTCGCGCAGAATCTCCGCCCGGTGTGGCTGGCGGTTTTGGGCAGCTCCCCAGGACAACTCTGCAAGTTGTGCTTCCAGCATCCCGCGCATAGAACGTATTTCGCTCATTACTTCCGTCAGGTCGCTGGCAGCTGCTTTTTTCGCGGTCAAAGTAGTGCGTGCGGTTTCAAGCGCGCCAGCCAGATTGGCGGCCTGATTGCTATCGGTACTGCGTTTATTCGGCAAAGGCATGAGTTGTGGTTTCGCCACAGCCTCTTTCTCCACCGAAGGCGCTATCAACGCAGAGATATCTTCATTGGCCAGCGCCATGATTTCAACACCGCCCTCGACACTGCGATTGGACAGAATGACGGCTTCCGGGCCCAGTTCATCACGAACTTTACGCAGGGCCTCGCGGGAATTGCTGGCAGTATATTTTTTAACGTTCATGCTTGTCCTCCAACTAGGCTGGTAACCCTAATGGTTTTTGAATCGGGAAGTTCGGCGTGTGACAGCACCTTGAGTTGCGGAAGTGCGCGACGCAGAAATCTAGCGAGTAACGCACGTAATGGTCCCGGTACCAGCAGCACAGGCGTGATGCCCTGTTGCTCCTGTTGCCGGGTCGCCAATTCGGTTTGAGAAGCCAGCAAATCGGCAAGTCCTGGCTCAATTCCTGCGCCCTCGGGGCCACTTGCCTGTAATGCCTGCATCAGCAAACGCTCCAGATTGCTATCGAGCGCCATCACTGACAGCTCACTGGCTGATGGGAATAACTGTTGAACAATGGCACGTCCGAGTGAAATACGCACCAGCGCGGTCAGCTCATTCGGATCCTGTACACGTGTGGCATGTTCAGCCAGTGTTTCAATAATGGTGCGCATATCACGGATATGGACGCCTTCAATCAACAGGTTTTGCAATACCTTCTGCAATGTTGAAAGCGGTATCAGTTTGGGAACCAGATCTTCCACCAGTTTGGGTGATTCGGTACCGAGATGGTCAAGCAGCTGCTGCACTTCCAGGCGTCCCAGCAGCTCGGCTGCATGCAATGTGATCAGATGGTTGAGGTGAGTCGCCACCACCGTTCCGGCGTCCACTACCGTATAACCCATGGTCTGCGCCTGCTCACGCAGGCTGGAATCGATCCAGGTAGCCGGCAAGCCAAACGCCGGGTCGCTGGAAACCGGCCCGGGAAGCGTACCGGTCACCATGCCGGGATTGATCGCTAGATACTGGCCTGAGTTTGCTTCTCCGCCCCCTATTTCGACCCCCTTCAGACTGATGCGATATTCGGATGGCCTCAATTCAAGGTTGTCGCGAATATGCACCGGCGGAGACAGAAAACCCACTTCCTGGGCAAATTTCTTGCGGATGCCCTTGATACGCCGCAACAATTCGCCGCTCTGTTCTTTATCCACCAGAGGAATCAGGCGATAGCCGACTTCCAGACTCAATGTGTCAACCGGCATGATGTCCTGCCAGGTGGCTTCTTCCATCTCGTTAGCCGTTGCCGGCATGATTGCCGTTTCCGGTTGAGCCGGTGGTTTGAGGGCACGTTGGGCAACAATATAACCACCGGCTCCGAGTGCTGCAGCCAGCAAGAGGAATGCAACATGCGGCATGCCGGGGATCAGGCCCATTCCGCCAATGATGCCGGCAGAAATAAAGAGCACCTGTGGTTTGGCAAAAAGCTGGCCCAGCAACTGGCTGCCAATATCCTGATCGCTGGCGACACGGGATACGACGATACCGGCCGCCGTCGAGATCAGCAGGGAGGGAATCTGGGCAGCCAGGCCGTCGCCAATTGCCAGCAAAGTGTAATTTTTGATGGCTACCGCGAAGGTCAGATCATGCTGCACCATACCGACAATCAGACCGCCGACAATATTGATCACGGTCACCATGATCCCGGCCACGGCATCACCGCGTACATATTTGCTGGCACCGTCCATTGCCCCGTAAAATTCGGCTTCCTGGGCAACTACAGTACGCCGCAGACGCGCATCCTGTTCACCGATCAGGCCGGCATTCAGATCGGCATCAATTGCCATCTGCTTGCCGGGCATGGCATCCAGGGTAAAGCGCGCGCCGACTTCGGCGATTCGTCCCGCACCCTTGGTGACCACCATGAAGTTGATAATGGTCAGAATGATGAATACCACGATACCGACGGTATAGTTGCCGCCGATCAGAAAGTGACCGAATGCCTCGATAACCTTACCCGCCGCATCCGGGCCGGTATGCCCTTCGGTAAGCACTACGCGGGTGGAGGCCACGTTGAGGGAAAGCCGCAGCATGGTGCTGACCAACAGCACTGTCGGGAAGACGATGAAATCCAGCGGCTTGACCGTATACAGACTGGTAAGCAATACGATGATGGCGAGGGCAATATTGAAACTGAAAAAGATATCGAGTGCGAAAGCAGGTAACGGCAAAATCATCATCGACAGCATGATGATGATGATCATCGGCGCCACCAGTGTGGCGCCGCCTGGGCCAGTCAACCATGCGGGCAGTTTCAGGCCATTCATTGCGTGACTCCATTATGATCCGGCGATTGTGCTGCCTCGTTTAACGGATCAAGTTGCGGCGGAACATCCAGATCGCCTGGCATATCCGGACGTACGCCGCCCTGCTTTCGATAGGTACGCAACTGGAATACATAAGCCAGCACTTCCGCTACCGCGGTATACAACGCTTCCGGAATTTCGTCGCCCAATTCCGCATGCCGGTAGAGTGCCCGCGCCAGAGGTGGAGCCTCCAGCAGCGGAACATTATTTGCAGCGGCCAATTCCCGGATCTTCGCAGCGACTTCATCGGCACCTTTAGCGACTACTTTGGGCGCACGCATCGCTCCATCCGAATATTTAAGCGCGACGGCATAGTGTGTCGGGTTGGTCACAACCACATCCGCTGTCGGCACCTCGGACATCATCCTGCGACGTGCCATTTCACGCTGTTGCGCGCGAATTTTTGCCTTGATTTGGGGATCGCCATCGGTTTCTTTGGCTTCCTGGCGAACTTCCTGCCGCGTCATCTTCAATTTATTGGCGTGATGCCATATCTGATAGGGCGCATCGATCATGACAATCACACCAAGCGCGCTGGCAACTGTGATAAAACTGATCCACAGCAAACTGGCAAGGTGAGCGCTGCCATCCTGGAGAGATTCCACACTGAGCGCCAGCACGGCATCTTTTTGGCCCCAGACAACAAAGCCTGCTACCACGCCTACCAGAATGGTCTTGGCAATCGCCTTGCCAAATTCCACTGCCGCATTGGAGGAAACCAGATTACCCAATCCCTTGATGGGATTCATGCGGCCAAAATTCGGTTGCAGTGACTTGGTACTGAACAACCAGCCACCAATGAGCGCCGGGGTGCCCAGTGCAACGATAATCAAGAGTAAAGCTATCGGCGCAAATACCAGCAACAGATCACGCAGACTCGCACCAATATGCATAAAAAGAGCGGAGGCATCAAAAGCCATCCTACGTTCAAAGCCAAGGCCGGAAATCAAGGTGTTTTCCAATTGGCGAATCAATTTGTCTCCCGAAAACCAGATACTGCTTCCGGCCGCCATCAGAATGGTGAACGTGGCGAGTTCGCGCGAACGCGGAACATTACCGTCCTCACGCGCTTTTTCAAGTCGCTGCGGGGTAGCTGATTCGGTTTTTTCGAGATCGCTGTCTTCAGACATCGCCTAATTCTTCCTTCTGATGAAACTGTTGCACGTTCGAAATGACGTATCGACGGATCACACAGCTACGATTATTGGCTATAAGTCATAGGGTCCATCGGAAGAATAAGCACCTTATTTCCCCCGTATTTCATTGAAGGCATGCAATTTGGATCATTGAGGGCGCAAATATTGCTAAAGACTTTCCGAATAGTTGCCGATGAACGGAAGTCAGCCTGTATCAATGCTGAGGGAATGGTTTGGTGTGAATAAACACCGGATACAGGAAGCTGAACCAACAAAAACAACAGGATGTATATGTCTGAAAGATCAGAAGACAAGATGGGCTTCGATGCCGCAAATAGGCTTCCCGATGATCCGGGCATGAGCCAATGAGACTCAATTCTGACAGCCACCGTCAGCTTGATACCTTATTGCAGATAAGCTGCCGCGCCCTTGCGTGCTCGGGAAATGGCATTGTTATTCTGGATGCCACAACGGGGACAACGCCGGTCATTTTTGCCAATAACGCATTTTGTCGCATCACCGGTCATACGATCGAAGAAATCGTGGGGCTCAATTTTGTTCATTTACTCAGCAAATATCTTGATGCCGAAAAAGTGACTGCGCTCCGCGATGCGCTCGCTCGCGACAATGGGACACAACTCATATTGAGCAGTCAGTGTCATGATGGTGCCGAAGTCTGGAGCAAATTACACATTTCTCCAGTGGTCGATGACACTGACAGAATTACGTATTTCATTGGCGTTCAAACCGACATTTCTGAGCATAAGCGTGACGAAGAACGGCTTGCCTATCAATCCACCCATGACGCATTGACCGGCCTACCCAATCGCAACCTGTTAAAGGATCGCCTGCAACAGGCCATTGCGCAAACCGACCGTAGCGAAGATAGCGTGGCGCTGCTGTTTCTCGACCTGGATCATTTCAAACTGATTAATGACAGCCTTGGACATGCCGAAGGCGATCAAATGCTGCTCGACGTGGCTGCGCGATTGCGTTCTTGCGTGAGAGAGGGTGATACGGTATCCCGGCATGGGGGCGATGAATTCGTAGTGGTGCTGCGGGAAATTGAGCAAATGCAGCATGTCGCATCGATTTGCGAAAAAATATTACAGACTATTGCCGAACCCTTCTCCATACAGAGTCATAATTTCCACGTCACCTGTAGCATCGGCATTGCACTTTATCCTCAAGACGGACGGGATGCAGAAACCCTTTTCAAATATGCCGACATGGCCTTGTACCAGGCGAAAGATCAGGGCCGTAACCACTTTCAGTTCTATTCCAGCGAAATGAACGAACGTATGCTAGAACACATCACTCTGGATGAAGCCTTGCGTTCGGCAATATCCAAGGATGAACTACTCCTGCATTACCAGCCATTGGTCAGCCTGAGCACGGGTCAGATATCCGGCCTGGAAACGCTGATACGCTGGCAACACCCCGTGTTCGGTATGGTATCACCCGTGCGATTTATTCCCATTGCCGAAGAATCCGCCCTGATTGCCAGCATTAGCGAATGGGTATTGCGCAAAGCCTGTGAGGATATGCGCACCTGGACCGACAATGGTCTGACCGGATTCCAGGTTGCGGTAAACGTTTCACCCAGGCAGTTTCGTGACCCGAAACTGGCAGACCGGATTGAGCATGTGCTCTCCGAATACCACATCAAGCCAGGTATGCTGTCTCTGGAAATAACCGAAACCGTGTTGATGCAAGACACCGCATCGAGTGAAGCCACACTTCGTCAACTCAAGGCACTGGGAGTGGATCTGGCACTCGATGACTTCGGTACAGGCTATTCCTCACTCAGTTATTTGAAGCGTTTCCCATTCGACCGGGTCAAAATTGATCGCTCCTTCGTTCGTGACATCATTACCGATTCGGATGATGCAGCGATCTCAAAAGCCATTATTTCCATGGCCCACAGTCTCGGCATCCGGGTCGTCGCCGAAGGTGTCGAGACTGAAGCTCAGTGTCAATTTTTACGCCGTCACCGATGTGACGAAATGCAGGGTTACTATTTTAGTCATCCGCTCCCATTTGCCGAAATAACTGCTTTGCTGAAAGAAAAAAGACAACTTCCGGAGAATATTCTAATTCAGCAAAAATCTACACGAACACTGCTGCTGGTAAATGTGGATTGCGAAATTCTGACGGCGCTCCAGCAACTGATATCTGCGGACAATTTTCAAATCACGACTGCCTGCAGCGCAGAAGAAGCACTAACCGTGCTCGCCCAGCGCGAAGTTGATGTCATGCTATCAGCGAGGATCATGCCTGATATGACTGGAATGGAATTATTCAACCGGGTCATGAAAATGTACCCCGAAACAATCCGGGTCATGCTGTCCGATATCCATGAAAACCAATCGATTATCGATGACGACACACATGGCCTGATTCATAAAATCATCATCACACCATGGGATAACCAGCAATTGCGTTACCAAATTGATGATGCTTTCCGGCATAAGGTTTTGTCCGAGGTTAACCAGCGCTATGCCCATGAATTTCACCAGGAATTTAAAGAGGAAAACCTGCGCCTCAACATCAAGACCAAGGCGTTGAGCCAGGCATTGGCGAACGCCCGCCTGAAGCTGGAAAAATCACGCGATCAACAACAGCAAAAGAGCCTGCGTGATCAAACTCAGCGCGACATCATGGCCGAGATGCTTGAGAAAATTCCACTGCCGGTATTAGGACTGGACGATGATTATGTAATTGTTTACCTCAACACGGCTGCCGAATTTCTATTTGCATCTCGTGGACCTATTCTTGGATGCAATGCACGCGAGTTAATGCCCAC
>JBDSHM010000402.1:0-6212 GCA_039918495.1 Sulfuriferula sp.
CTCATCCCCCTGACGTTCAATCGCCTGCTGCATGTAGCGAAAATAAACCCCACCGTGACGCGCTTCATCGCCGGACAGCAGGCCGTAAATATGCTTGATAACAGGTTCTGTATGCCACTGTGCGGCCCGGCGGTACCATTGCGTCAGTCGCATTTCGCCGCAAAAGTGCAGCATGAGTGTATCCAGTGGAGGCGCCGGATCAAATTCGAAACGCACTTGATGCAACTCTTCTTCAGTAGGTGCCATATCCGGACGAAAACGGCGCAGGTATTCCATTAACACCAGCGCGTGTTTTTGTTCCTCGTAAAACCATACTGACATGAATGCTGAAAAATCACTGTCATGGCGATTATCGCGCAGAAACATTTCTGTCGCGGGCAGCGCAGACCATTCAGTAATTGCGTTCATCTTGATAGTCACCGCCTGTTCATCGGTCAACAGCGCCGGATCAAAACTATCCCACGGCACGTCTTTGGCCATATTCCAGCGCAATTTTTCCAAGGTGCCAAAAACTTCCGGATAGAGCATAGGGACTCCAAGTGACAAATGTAGTTAATTTACTGAAGCCGCATTGCGACTTTGCGACAAAATCGTGACAAATTTTGTCAACACTTATGAATAAACATAACACATTCGTCTGTTGATGGTGTGCTGCTTATTTCCAGCTCCGAACAATACCGCCGCACGCGCTTGCTTTGGCCTTAATTTTTTCCCTGTTCATCCGTTACACTCAAACAATAAGAAGGGGAGAAAACATGGGAACAGCTCAAATCGTTACACTGATCATTCTGATCATCGTCGTGCTTTACACCATATTGCTCTATAACGGTTTGGTCGTCCTGAAACACAACGTCGGCCGCGCTTGGTCCAATATAGACGTCCTGCTCAAGCAGCGTCACGATGAACTGCCCAAGCTGGTGGAAACCTGCAAGCAATATATGCAATTCGAGCAACAAACGCTGGAAAAGGTAATGCAGGCGCGTGCTGCCGTATCTGCTGCTCGTGAATCGCACAATGTACCTGCCCTAACCAATGCCGAAGGCTCGTTGCGCAGCAGCCTGGGTGGATTGTTTGCGGTGGTGGAGGCCTATCCTGATCTGAAAGCGGACGAAAGTTTCAAAACATTGCAAGCGCGCATTGTCGGCCTTGAAAATGCACTTGCCGACCGGCGCGAATTTTACAATGACAGCGTAAATATCAACAACGTGCGGATCGAACAGTTTCCTGATGTGATCATCGCCAAGAAATTCGGCTTCAAGGCTTTTGAGCTGCTCAAATTCAAAGCAACTGACATGGCCGATGTGAACATTAAAACCTTGTTTGGCTGAATATGGGCTGGATTGCAGAGGCAGTCGCTGAAACCCGCCACACCTTTGCCAATGGCCTCACCACCGGATTCAACCTGCTGTTTCTGGTATTCGGTTTTGAAATCGGCGGGGACATTGGCTGGCTTGTAGCCCTTTCGCTAGTCGGCGCCACCAGCTTTTTCGCATGGCTTGCCAATCACCGTCGCTACCGTCTGGTAGCGGACACACCCACCTCTAAAATCATCTCGGCCCCGCAGGGATATGCGGAATTTTCCGGACGCGGCAAATACCTTCCCGGAGCGCAATTAGTGAGTCATCTCAGCGGCCTGCCATGCCTATGGTATCGCTATCGTGTCGAACGCCGAAACACCGAAGACAGCTGGGAATTTATCAGTTCCGGTGCCAGCCATGACACGTTCGCACTTGATGACGGCAGCGGCGTGATATTGATTGATCCGGATGGCGCCGAAATCCGCACCAATCATAAACGCGAGTGGATTGAACAGGATTATCGCAAGACCGAATGGATGCTGAAAGCAGATGAGTCGCTGTATGGCATTGGCGAACATATCACACTGGGAGGGCCCAACGCAGACCTGGACGCGAAACTGGACCTGTCAGAATTACTGGCCCAGTGGAAACAGGATAAGCCAACATTGATGTCACGTTTCGACATCAACAAAGATGGGGAACTCGATGCGCACGAATGGGGAAACGCGGTGCTGGAAGCGAAACGCCTCGTCGCCGCCGAACACCAGGAAATCCGCTTGAATGATGGGGTGCATATGCTACGCAAGCCCACAGATGGGCGACTCTATCTGGTCGCCAGCGAACCACCGGATACACTCGCCACGCGCTACCGGCTCTGGGCATGGGTGCATTTGATCATCATGTCTGTCGCAGTGGGTCGGCTGATTTGGCTCGCTGGCAATTGATGCATGCTTCGCACTGCAACTTTCCATCCCATTTAAGCTGGTACTAAAGCGCGACTTTCTGAAAAATTTCAAACGTGGAGGTATGCCTTGTTCATTTTCAATCAGGCCCGCTATGTTAAGTAACGCACCGACACACTGATCTGGAAAAGGCGACATTGTCGGCAAAAGCATAAATTCATAAAGGAGTCCCTTTGGACATTTATACCCCTACCGATTCCAAACTGCCTAACAGTGCCGATCAACTGTATGAGATACCTGCGTTTGGAAACGTCAGTTTGTTGCATTTCACCGACTGTCATGCCCAGTTGATGCCCATTTACTATCGTGAACCCAGTATAAATCTGGGCGTCGGCAATAACAAAGCCAAAGTTCCGCACCTAGTCGGAGAAACACTTTTACAGCGATTCGGTATCGCACGTGGAAGCCGTCAAGCTTACGCCTTTTCCCATCTGGATTTTTGTGCTGCTGCCCGTGCTTACGGGAAAATGGGGGGGTTCGCGCATCTAGCCAGTTTGGTCAAACGCCTGAAAGCCAGCCGTCCCCATGCCTTGTTACTGGATGGCGGTGACAGTTGGCAAGGCTCGGCTACTTCCTTGTGGACGGCCGGCCAGGATATGGTCGAGGCTTCCCTGGAACTCGGCGTTGACATCATGACGGGGCATTGGGAATTTACGTATGGCGCCGAGCGCGTACTACATGTTGTGCGCAATGACTTCCGTGACCGCATTGCATTTATTGCCCAGAATATTGTGCACGGAGATGAATTCGACCCGGTTTTTGACCCCTACGTCATGCGCGAACAAAACGGCATTCCTATTGCAATTATCGGCCAGGCTTTTCCCTATACGCCTTCGGCAAATGGTGCGCAATTCACGCCAGGCTGGGATTTCGGTATTGATGAAACGCGCTTGCAAGTGATGGTCAATGACACACGCAAAAAAGGCGCGCAGGTCGTCATATTGCTTTCCCATAACGGCATGGACATCGATCTTAAGCTGGCTTCACGCATCTGCGGCATTGATATGATTCTGGGCGGTCACACTCACGATGGCGTACCAGTGCCCAGCATCGTACGCAATCCGGAAGGCATCACTATCGTCACCAATGCAGGGTCCCATGGAAAATTTCTGGCGACCATTGATTTCGAGGTGAAAAACGGCCGAGTTGCCGATTATCGATATCATTTGCTGCCTGTTTTTTCAGAGCTTTTACCCGCCGACCCCGCCATGCAGGCAACCATTGATCGTGTACGCGCCCCTTTTGAATCGCAACTCAGGGAGCCCATCGCAGAAAGCCGGGAACTGCTTTATCGTCGCGGCAACTTCAATGGCTCGTGGGATCAATTGATCGTGGAATCTCTCATGCAGATCAAGGATGCGGAAATAGCCTTTTCTCCCGGATTTCGATGGGGAACCACTTTACTTCCCGGCCAAATGATCACCCGGGAAAACCTGATGGAACAGACGGCGATTACCTATGCGGATACTTCTGTTGTGGAAATGACTGGAGCAGAAATCAAACATCATCTGGAACAATTGTGCGACAAAATTTTTAACCCCAATCCCTATCAGCATCAGGGTGGCGACATGGTGCGGACGGGCGGACTTGAATATGCCTGCGAACCGAATGCCAACCTGAATTCCCGCATCAGCGACATGCGACTGAACGGTCATCTCATACAGGCGGATAAATGCTACAAAGTGGCACGCTGGGGAGTGGGAAGCACGCAGGCCGAAGGCGCACCGGTCTGGGAAGTCGTCGAAGAATATCTTAAAAGCAATGCGGGTGTACCGCGCCATGCGCCGAATATACCGCGCCTGATCGGCGTGGAATCAAACCCGGGGCTGACGGACGTCGAGTCGATAACAAAAGCCGCATGAGGCGCGATGAGCTGATCTGTTGACGTCAACCTCATTCTTTCAGAAAAAGATCCGGCATGTCTGCTTCACGTATTTCCGTCAACCCAGCGAAAAACGAGGCACGTACGGTCGGCTTGCATTATCAGAGCGATCAGATTCCCGGCATTCGGCGCGTTGGCACCTCCCCTTCTTCCATTATCTGGATGCCCACGGCAAACACATCAAGGACAAAACCATTCTTGCCCGCATCGCTGGGCTGGCATTGCCACCGGCCTGGACGGACGTCTGGACCGCTGCTTCAGCAACAGCCCATTTGCAGACCACGGGACGCGATGCACGAGGGCGCAAGCAATATCGCTAACACACTATCTGGCGCGCTTTTCGAGAGGAAACAAAATTCGCGAGCATGCGAGCATTCGGTTGCACACTTCCCCTCATCCGCAAACACGTAGAACGGGATTTGGCACGCTCAGGTTTACCGCGCGAGAAAGTGCTTGCCACCGTCGTGAGACTACTGGAAATCACCTTGATCCGAGTCGGGAATGAGGAATATGCCAAAGCGAATCATTCTTATGGCTTGACCACATTGAGAAATCGGCACGTCAATATTAGCGGGGCCGAACTGATATTCGAATTTACCGGGAAAAGCGGGGAAAAGCACTCAATCGGGCTACGCGGCCGGCGCATCGCCATGATCGTCAAGCGATGCAAGGATCTCCCGGGTGCAGAACTGTTTCAATATCTTGACGACGCGGGCAAACGGCACTGCATCGATTCACAAGACGTCAATAACGATCTTCATGAAATCACCCAGCAGAATTTCTGCGCCAAAGATTTCCGCACTTGGGCCGGCAGCGTGTGCGCACTGGATGCATTATTAGAAGCCTTGCCCTGTTCCAGCGAAAACGAAATGAAGCACAGTGTTACTACGGCTGTAAAAAGCGTTGCCCAGCGTTTGAGGAACACGCCGGCAGTATGTCGTAAACACTATATTCACCCGATCATGCTGGAAAGCTTCATGGAAAAACGTCTGCAATCCTTATGTAAAGAGGGTGTAAATAGTTTTGTGTAAACGGTCATTAGGCAGGAGACTGCCGCCTACTAGGGAAAAACATGACCAAACGCAAAGTAGTACAACCCGACCTGATTGACCTTTTGCTCGCCGATTACCAGAAACCGTAAGACCTGATCGGCGAGAACGGGATTTTAAAGCAGCTGACCAAAGCCATTGTCGAGCGCGCCTTACAAGCCGAACTGGCGGCCCACCTGGGCCACGACAAGTATGCGGCCGTGGCCAACGACACCGGCAACACCCGCAACGGCAGCAGCGCCAAAACACTCAAGGGCGATTTCGGTGCCTTACCCATCGACATTCCGCGCGACCGCGACGGCAGCTTCGAACCGCAGCTCGTTGCCAAGCATCAGACCCGCCGGACCGGTTTCGACGACAAGATTGTGTCGTTGTATGCACGGGGCATGACGGTGCGGGAAATTCAAAGCCACCTCGAAGAAATGTACGGCACCGAAGTCTCGCCGCCGCTGATTTCCTCGGTCACCGATGCCGTAATGGATGAAGCGAAGAGCTGGCAAGCGCGTCCTCTGGATGCGCTTTACCCGATCGTCTATCTCGACTGCATTCATGCCAAGGTGCGCGACAGCGGCGCAGTGCGGGTCAAGGCCATCTATCTGGCACTGGGTGTGAACCTCAATGGCGACAAGGAATTGCTGGGCCTGTGGGTAGCCCAGACCGAGGGCGCCAAATTCTGGCTGCAGGTCGTCACCGAACTCAAAACGAGGTGTGCAGGACATCTTCATTGCCTGCGTGGATGGCCTCAAGGGCTTTCCTGAGGCGAGTTGCGTCGGTGTTCCCGAAGACGGCGGTGCAGCTGTGTATCGTGCACATGGTGCGCTACAGTTTGAACTTCGTTGGCTGGAAATTACGCAAGGCTGTAGCGTCCGATCTACGCACCATTTATACGGCCGCGACCCTCGAAGAAGCAGAAATGCGCTTGGTAGAATTCGAAGCGCAATGGGGGGCTGATTATCCATCCATCGTGCAGTCCTGGCAGCGCAACTGGCCACGCATCGTGCCGTTCTTCGACTATCCCGCC
>JBDSHM010000403.1:0-4897 GCA_039918495.1 Sulfuriferula sp.
ACCTCATCAACTCAGGAAAGTACAACGACTTAACATCGCAAGCGGCGGTCGCCGCTATCGCCGCCGACCTCTCCGCGCTCAACCTCGGCGAATTGAAAACCCAGTTCCGCCTACGCG
This sequence comes from Sulfuriferula sp., assembly GCA_039918495.1. Taxonomy (GTDB): domain Bacteria; phylum Pseudomonadota; class Gammaproteobacteria; order Burkholderiales; family Sulfuriferulaceae; genus Sulfuriferula. The sequence goes on from JBDSHM010000403.1 coordinate 118, forward strand.
ACTGGGGCATCTCGCGCCAGCGCTACTGGGGTTGCCCGATCCCGATCATTCACTGCGCTGCCTGCGGCGATGTGCCTGTGCCTGACGGCCAGCTGCCGGTGGTGCTGCCGGAAGATGTGGTGGTCACCGGCGCGGGCTCGCCGTTGGCAAAAATGCCCGAATTTTATGAATGCGCCTGCCCGAAATGCGGTCAGCCGGGGCGACGCGAAACCGACACCATGGATACCTTCGTCGAATCGAGCTGGTATTACGCGCGTTACGCCAGCCACGATTGCAACAGCGCCATGCTGGATGCCCGCGCCGATCACTGGTTGCCGGTGGACCAGTATATCGGTGGCATTGAACACGCCATTCTTCACCTGTTGTATGCGCGTTTTTTCCACAAACTGATGCGCGATGAAGGGCTGGTGCAATCGAGCGAACCGTTTACGCGTCTGCTCACTCAGGGCATGGTCATCGCGCCGACTTTTTATCGTGATGCAGGTGACGGCAAAAAGGACTGGATCAACCCGTCCGAGGTCGATGTGCGCCTGGACGAGCGCGGCCGGCCGCTGGATGCCGTATTGAAAGCCGACGGTTTGCCTGTGATCATTGGCGGCACCGAAAAAATGGCCAAGTCAAAAAACAACGGCGTCGATCCGCAAATACTGATCGACAGCCACGGCGCCGATACCGCGCGTCTGTTCATGATGTTCGCGGCGCCACCCGAGCAAAGCCTGGAATGGTCGGATAGCGGCGTGGAAGGCGCGTTCCGTTTTCTGAAGCGGCTCTGGAAGCTGGTGCATGATCATGTCAGCATCGGCCTGGTGCCCGCCTATACTGGCGGCGAACTGTCTGCCGAATTGAAGGCGCTGCGTTTCCAGTTGCACGGTGCGATCAAAAAAATCGGTGACGACTATGGCCGGCGCCAGACCTTCAATACGGCCATTGCCACGGTCATGGAGTTACTCAACGCATTGAGTAAAATGGGCGATACCAGCCCGGTTGCGCGGAATGTGGCGCAGGAAGTACTGGAACGCGCGGTACTGATGCTCTGCCCCATTGTGCCGCATGCCTGCGAAGCGCTGTGGGCCGCGCTCCAGCCTGGTACGCAGTTGTTGGATCAGGCCTGGCCGCAAGTGGATGAATCCGCACTGGTTCAGGATGAAATTACCTTGATGTTGCAAGTCAAGGGCAAGCTGCGCGGCGAGATCACTGTGGCCAAATCGACCGGCAAAGAGGTCATCGAACAACTGGCTTTGGCACACGAAGCCGCGCAAAAATTCATGGCCGGACAGGCACCCAAGAAAATAGTGGTGGTGCCGGGCCGACTGGTCAATATCGTAGTCTGAATGCAACTGGAGGCACCATGAAAAACGTTTTTTCTCACTGGTTATGGCTGGCCCTAATCAGCATCACGCTCACCGCCGGCTGCGGTTTTCACCTGCGCGGCCAGATCGAATTGCCTTATCGATCCGTTTATGTGCAAGGCGGTCAGGACGGATTGGCGGCTGCACTGCAAGCTGCCTTGCGTCTTGGTCATGAAGGCCGCCTGGCGCCCAGCGCAGCCAAGGCAGACAGCGTGATCGATATTTTGTCGGTACAGAACAGCAAGGTGATTCTGTCCCTGTCCGGTATCGGCCGGGTGCGCGAATATCAGCTGCAATACCGGGTGCAGTACCAGCTCGTCACGCCGCATGGCAAAATCATCCTGGCACCGGCCAACCTGCTGCTGGCACGCGACATGACCTATAACGATGCACAAGTATTGGCCAAGGGCGCGGAAGAACAGCTGCTCTACCGCGATATGCAAAAGGATGCCGCGCAGCAAATCATGCAGCGTATCGCCAGCGCCAAATAAACATGCGCGTCAAAGCGGAGCAGCTCACCCAGCATCTGGCACGCGGTCTCCAGCCCATATACACGGTATATGGAGACGAGCCTCTGCTGGCACTGGAAGCCGCGGATATGGTACGCGCCCATGCCCGTTCCGCCGGTTACACTGAACGCGAAATTCATACCGTTGAGGCGCGTTTCAACTGGAATGATCTGCTTTCAGCCGGTGACAATCTCTCTCTGTTCGGCAACCTGCGCCTGTCTGATATCCGCATACCCTCCGGCAAACCCGGCCTGGAAGGCGGCAAGACACTGCAAGCCTATTGCGCCAGACTGCCTGCCGACACGGTTACTCTCGTCACGCTGCCCAAACTCGACCGTCAGTCCACCAATGCCAAATGGTTCGGTGCACTGGAAGCCGCCGGTGTCGTCATTGCCGTCAATCCGGTCACCATCGACCAGTTGCCGCGCTGGATCGGCACACGGCTGGCCGTGCACAAGCTGCAGGCCGATCAGCAGACACTGCGCTTTCTGACTGAACGCGTGGAAGGCAACCTGCTCGCCGCTGAGCAGGAAATTCGCAAGCTGGCGCTGCTGTTCCCGCCGGGCAATATCACTTTCGAGGACGTGCGCGAGGCAGTGCTCGACGTCGCCCGTTACGATGTTTTCAAGCTTTCCGATGCCTTGCTGGCTGGTGATATACCGCGCCTGATGCGCATGCTGGATGGTCTGCGCAACGAAGGTGAATCGCCGGTGCTGATTCTGTGGACACTGACGCGCGAGTTGCGCATTCTGACCCGCATCAAGGCTGGTCAAGCCAGCGGCCTGCCAGCCGCTCAACTTATGCGTGAAGCGGGGGTTTGGGAGTCACGCCAGGCCTTGGTCAACAAAGCGCTGGCTCGCGCCGATCTGGCTGCGCTTACCCAGGCACTGCACGCTGCAGCCGCTATCGACCGCACCATCAAGGGTTTGCAAAGCGGCGATGTATGGGATGCGCTGGGTGAATTGGCGCTGAATATTGCATCCCCAAACAAGCCCGCACCCCGCGCAGCAATCCATCAATAGAGCGTAATCCCATGTCCGACACGAGCCATTTCCCTGCTGCGCACGAATTCCATATCAGCTTGCGCGTTAACGATCTGGCGCTCAGCACGGACTTTTATACTGCATTTTTCGGTGTTGCCCCCAAAGACAGAACTGCCCGTTTCAGCACTTTCATCGTGCCGCACCTGCATCTCAACCTGGTGTTATTGGTCAATGACCGGGGCGAAACACTGGATACCTACAGCCTATATCACCTAGGGCTCGGCGTGGCCGACAAGGCGGCAGTGATTGCTGCGGCGCACAGCGCCCGGCAGGCCGGCGCCGATATCGTCAAGCCACCGCGCACCACTTGGCGCGGCACGCCGCTGCATGAGCTGTGGTTGCGCGATCCCAATGGTTATCTGATCGAAATTTATGCACGGCTTACGCCCGAAGAAATCGCGCAGATGCCGGCCGATCAGGAACCTGTCTTTTTGCTGGATTGAACCCAGCCGGCATTCGCTGCCTATCCCCCGGCACAGTCATCCAAGCAGCCTGCCGTGGTTCCGGGTTAAAATCCCTATTCAACATTTAACTATTGGATTTGATATGGACATCAAAGCCTATATGCAGGACGTGGGACGGGCGGCCAGGGCAGCTTCGCGCGCCGTGGCACGTACCGATACCAACACCAAGAACAAGGCGCTCACCGTCATGGCGCAGGCTATCCAGCGTGACGCCGAAAAGCTGCTCGCCGCCAATGCCGAAGATATGGCTGCAGCGCGCGCCAACGGGCTGGACGCAGCGCTACTCGACCGCCTGGCACTGAACCCGAAATCCGTAGCCGGGATGGTGGAAGGCCTGCTGGAAATTGCCGCGCTTCCCGATCCGGTGGGTGAGATCACCGATCTGAAATATCGCCCATCGGGTATTCAGGTAGGCAAAATGCGCGTACCGCTGGGTGTGATCGGAATCATTTATGAAGCGCGCCCCAACGTCACTGCCGACGCCGCCGGACTGTGCCTGAAATCCGGCAACGCTGCCATCCTGCGCGGCGGCAGCGAGGCGATCCGCTCCAATCAGGCCATCGCCGTCTGCGTGCGCGAAGGTCTGGCTGCAGCCGGACTGCCGGAAACGGCTATACAGGTGATCGAAACCACCGACCGTGCGGCTGTAGGCGAGCTCATCACCATGAAAGACTATGTGGATGTGATCGTACCGCGCGGCGGCAAGGGACTGATCGAACGCCTGATGAACGACGCGCGCATTCCGGTGATCAAGCATCTGCACGGCGTGTGCCATGTATATATCGACGATCATGCCGACGCGGACAAGGCGGTACGCATCGCAGACAACGCCAAAACCAGCCGCTACGGCACCTGCAATACGACGGAAACGCTGTTGGTCGCACAAGGCATCGCGGCGAACGTACTACCCAAAATCGCTGCTATCTATACCGCCAAAGGCGTTGAAATGCGAGGTTGCGAGGCAAGCCGCCGGATTGTGCCGATGAGCACGGCCACGGATGAGGATTGGATCACCGAATACCTGGCGCCCATCATCTCCATCCGTGTGGTGAACGATATGGATGCGGCCATTGAGCACATCAATACCTACGGCTCACAACATACCGATGCGATAGTCACCGAGGACTACACGCGCGCACGCCGCTTCCTGCGCGAGGTGGATTCCAGCAGCGTAATGGTCAACGCGTCCACCCGTTTCGCCGATGGTTTCGAATATGGTCTGGGGGCCGAAATCGGCATTTCCACCGACAAAATCCACGCGCGTGGACCAGTCGGGCTGGAAGGACTCACCTCACAAAAATGGGTTGTATTGGGCGATGGCCATGTACGCGGATAATTCCCGGCTACAGACAAACGAATACCGCGTAGTCAGCGCTTACCGTACTGTTCGTACTGTCTGCGCTTTTCCGCCCCGT
>JBDSHM010000404.1:0-3445 GCA_039918495.1 Sulfuriferula sp.
CGCTTGGCGTATTGCCAGCCGCTCTGCCCCGAGTAGTCCCACTTGGGTATTCATAACAAGATATATTGGTACTGTTTCCAACAGGCTACGGTAGCGTCCCTTATCCAGAAAACCGGCCAGAAAACCACCTTGCGCTATCTGTGTTGCCAATTTGGGAGCAATTCCACCCGCTACATACACGCCACTACGAGACAAAGACAGCAATGCCAGATCTCCGGCAAAGGCGCCATAGGCACGCAGAAACATGGTCAACGCCCGACATGCAGCTACGTCTGTATTGGATTGTGCCGCCTCAGCAATCGCAGCAGGTGGGTCCGCTGTTTCGAGTAGTACCGGCTGATGTTGCTCATGCTCACACACGAAAGCATAAATATTAGCCAGTCCCGGACCGGATACGACTCGCTCTACACAAACCTGCCCATAAAGCCGTCGCAGAAAATGTAGCAGTTCGATTTCCATGTCGTTGCCGGGTGCAAAATCCACATTTCCACCCTCGCTCGGCACAACGATTTCATCATCTCCACATGGAAACAGAAATCCGACACCCAGACCTGTACCCGCTCCTAACACTGCGCGGGTCGCACCCACAGGCACACCTGCCTGCAAAACATGCAAATCTTGCGGCTTGAGTACTGCGACCCCATGACCAATCGCTTCAAAGTCATTGAGAAGCCTTACTGAAGTGATACCGAATTTTTTGCCAATTGCGGCACCATCTACAAACCACGGCAAATTGGTCAGTCGAGCGGCATTCTCTTTAACGGGTCCGGGCACACCAAAGCAGGCTGCCGCTATGGGGGGTGCATCTTGCAGGAAGTGGGCCATCAGCGCTTCAAAATCAGGGAATTCGGCACTACTATAACGGCGCTCTCTAACATTGGAAGAAACACCTTCACCAATTTCTGTCAGACGCAGTAGAACCTTGGTTCCACCCACATCTCCGGCCAAAACATGCTTGGGTTTATTCATTCAAATACATCTCCGGTTCCCATCCCAATGCCTTGGCGCGTTCCATTGCCGCTGCATGGATACGAGAGTGCCGTTCACGCAGTCCTGGCCGCAAATTTGAAACCAGACAACCGTATTTATCCCCTGCAACCTAGGTTTTGTCTACACATTCTGAATGCGATTCACGTCCCATCCTGCGCCTGTTTCCGTCCTGGCAAAAGACCAAACACCCACGCATCCTTGATGATGGCTCCCATTGCGGTCATTCCGCCGTATCGATCCTGATCTATACCCACATAAATTTTCTGCATTACCACTCCTAATGCAGAACAACAAATACGGTATTCTACGCTTATGCATACATTCGAAACGCTCCCTTTTGCTAATAGCTTCGCAACGCTCCCCCCTATTTTCTATAGCGCGGTTACTCCTACCCCTCTGGCCCATCCCCATATGGTGAGCTTTAATGAGGATGTCGCTACCCTCATTGGGTTGAATCCTGCCGAGGCGCAGCGCCCGGAAGCCGCAGCTTATCTGTCCGGTACCGCTCATATTCATGGTGCCCTGCCTGTTGCCGCACTGTATGCAGGCCATCAATTCGGTTACTTTGTTCCGCAACTGGGTGATGGTCGCGCTATCCTGCTGGGTGAAGTGCAAACACCACAGGGTGGCTGGGAATTGCAGTTGAAGGGTGCGGGCCTGACGCCCTATTCTCGCAATGGTGATGGTCGTGCCGTCTTACGCTCAAGTATCCGCGAGTATCTTTGCTCAGAGGCTATGCATGGATTAGGGATACCCACGACACGCGCGTTGTCCATCGTCGGCAGTGCAGACGAAGTTTATCGCGAACAGGTCGAAACCGCTGCCGTGGTCATGCGTCTGGCACCCAGTTTCATACGTTTTGGCTCGTTTGAAGTATTTTTTTCACGCGGACAACCTGACGCAATTCGCATTCTTGCCGATTATGTCATTGCGCGGCATTTTCCAGAACTCGTTGACGCATCAGACAAGTATCCACGTTTCCTGCGCGCTGTGGTGCAGGCCACCGCACGCCTGATGGCACAATGGCAGGCGGTCGGCTTTGCCCACGGCGTAATGAATACCGACAACATGTCCATTCTCGGACTCACGCTGGACTATGGTCCATTTGGATTCCTTGATAGCTATGATCCAGGTTATATCTGCAACCATTCTGATCAGGGCGGGCGCTATGCTTTTGGTCAGCAGCCCGATGTCGGCGCTTGGAATCTCACCCGGCTAGCCCAAGCGCTTACCCCCCTCATGACAGTCGAAGCAGCCAAGGAGGCCCTGGATATCTACCCTGCCACCTTTGCCACCCATTACATAGATCTGATGAGCGCCAAACTGGGTATCCCGGCTGGCAAGCATAATGTATCGCTCATTACCGACGTACTCGAGCTACTGCACAGCAATCGTGTGGATTACACCCTGTTTTGGCGCACGCTATGCACCTTCGATTCTGCTCCGGATGCAGTCAATGCATCCTTGCGCGATCTTTTTCCGGATCGCGCCGCATTCGACGCTTGGGCGGCTAAATATCGTACTCACCTGCAAACTGCGAACAAACCGGACGCGATCCAGCAGGAAACCATGCGCCGCATCAATCCAAAATACATCCTGCGCAACCATCTGGCTGAAGTCGCTATCCGGCGTGCCTGCGACGATCACGATTTCAGCGAAATCGACCGTCTGCTGGATCTGTTGCGCCATCCATTCGAGGAGCAGCCAGAGTACGCAAGCTATGCCAGCGCCCCACCCGAATGGGCAAGCCGGATCAGCGTGAGTTGCTCCTCGTGAAATGGGTCTTTCTGCTGACTTGCACGCTTTGTGTGGCAACAGGATGCAGCACCCAGATCATGCAACGCAATGGGAAACCACTATTCAACAAAGAATACCGTATCAGCGATATCGCCAAGTCCAATACCGATCTGGTGATTGAAACTCACCAGGAGGCCGCTCTGGAAAATCTGCGCGTGCTTGCTGAAAAACTCTATAAACGCAATCCTCGCGAATTACGCAAATCCGGACTGACACTGAACGCCGCACTCAATCGGCTCTCCCCACCCTGCACTGGCAACTTCGCTGAATTGAACGGGAAACACGGCGCAGATGCCATTTTTCTGGCATTTGATCCCGATTACACCGGTGATCGAGTGCTTGCCTATATGGTGGGACTTTCTGAGATGATCATGGCTTCCTATAACGACAAAACCGCATTTTTTGTCCTTGACGACCTGGACCCGCAAAAACTCTACAATAGCGCACGCAACACGGAAACTGCGGCCTGGAAACTCGCCACAGCACGCGACGCAGAGGGCAGGCTTTACCTGATTTCCAACAGCATGGACACCGTAGGCAACAATCTGAGTTTTGAGCGTGAATTCGGCAAACTCATTGCTGTGCAGGACACATTAGCCAGAATTATCGCCGATAAAAGCAATCGCAGTATTAACTGGTTCGTGCAGACGGCCGGAGC
>JBDSHM010000405.1:0-4163 GCA_039918495.1 Sulfuriferula sp.
TTACGGCTCAGCGCACCTATCAGGCCAATGCGCAAACCATCAAGACGCAGGATCAGGTACTGCAAACGCTGGTGAATCTGCGTTAAACCGCATTAATTTGACCACGGGGAGATTTGCATGGACCGCCTGATATATACCGCCATGACCGGCGCGAAACATATCCTGGAACAGCAGGCCACAACGACGCACAACCTGGCCAATGCGACCACGACCGGTTTTCGTGCGCAACTGGATTCGTTCCGGGCGGTGCCGGTGATCAGCAGTGAAGGCTTGCCGACCCGCGCATTTGTTGTGGATGCCACGGTAGGCAGCGATTTCACGCCGGGCGCAATTCAGCAAACGGGACGCGAACTCGATGTGGCAGTTCAGGGGCCGGGATGGCTTGCGGTGGAATCTGCTGACGGTAGTGAGGCCTATACGCGCAATGGTAGTTTGAAGCTCAGTGAAAACGGGGTATTGCAGACGCAAAGCGGGCTCAATGTATTGGGTGATGGCGGCCCCATCAGTATTCCGCCCGATGTGACAGTCGCCATTGCCAAAGACGGTACGGTGTCGGCAATTCCCAAGGCCGGCTCCCCTACGGCAGTGAATGTATTGGGACGCATCAAGCTGGTCAATCCACCGGATGTGTCCCTGGTACGCGGTGATGACGGCAACTTCCGCACCAAGGATGGCAGTCCGGCAGAATCCGATCCGAATGTGGCCCTGATCGGTGGGGCACTGGAGGGCAGTAACGTGAGTGTGGTGGAGGCCATGGTGAATATGATCAGTCTTGGCCGCCAGTTTGAGATGCAAATGAAGATGTTGCAGAACGCCGAGAATAACGCCAATAAAGCAAGTCAGCTTCTCAGTTTGAGCTAGCGCTTGACGGCGCAGAATGGTACTTGTCTGCCGATGTAAGCTGCTTTGGCGCATCGGTGATGAAATGATTTTCAGGAGAAAAAAATGATTCGCTCACTTTGGATTGCCAAGACCGGTCTGGATGCACAGCAGACACAAATGGACGTCATCGCCAATAACCTGGCCAACGTCAGCACCAGCGGTTTTAAACGTTCGCGTGCCGTATTTGAAGACTTGCTGTATCAGACCATACGTCAGCCGGGTGCGCAATCATCTCAGCAAACTCAGTTGCCGTCCGGTCTGCAACTGGGTACCGGTGTGCGGCCAGTCGCCACCGAGCGCATCTTCACACAGGGAAATCTGCAGCAGACCGGCAACGATAAGGATGTTGCGATTCAGGGTTCCGGGTTTTTTCAGGTTCTGTTGCCGGATGGCACGACTGCGTATACCCGCGACGGCTCTTTCCAGAGCGATAGTCAAGGCCAGCTGGTGACCTCCAGCGGCTATGTCATTCAGCCGGCCATTACCATTCCCGCCAATGCACAAAGCATCACTATCGGTCGCGATGGTACGGTGTCAGTGACACAGCCCGGTACCCCCGCGCCTGTGCAGGTGGGCTCGTTACAGCTGGCGACATTTATCAATCCGGCCGGCCTTGAATCCAAGGGTGAGAATTTGTACGTAGAAACGGCCGCATCAGGGACGGCCAATACCAATACGCCGGGTAGCAACGGTGCCGGCTTGCTGAATCAGGGTTATGTGGAAACTTCCAACGTGAATGTGGCCGAGGAACTGGTCAACATGATTCAGACCCAGCGTGCTTATGAGATTAACAGCAAGGCCATCACGACTTCTGATCAGATGTTGCAGAAGCTGACCCAGCTTTGAATGTTTCCTTTACTTGGGTAAATGGAGCAGAAATGAATAATCGTGCCATGGTCGTGTTGCTTTCTTCGATAGTGATACTCGGCGGTTGCGCCGTGGTGCCCGATACGATTGTGCGTCAGCCCACCAATATCAAACCACCGCAAGCTGCACCGGTTGCAGCGGCCAATGGCGGTATTTTTCAAGCGGCATCGTATCGACCCTTGTTTGAAGATCGACGCGCGCGTCTGGTCGGGGATGTACTGACGATCGCCATCAACGAGAAAACCAATGCCGGCAAGCAGACCGGTAGCTCGGGCAGCAAGAGCGGTAGTGTGGCCGCCAGTATCCCAACCATCCTGGGATTGCCTCTTAAGATGTTGCAGGGAACATCGGTATCCGCACAATCTGCAAACAAGTACGACACCAAAGGCGCAGAAAATTCCAGCAATATTTTCACCGGCACACTCACCGTTACCGTTGCCGAAGTACTTCCCAATGGCAATCTGGTCGTGACTGGCGAAAAGCAGATCTCGCTGGATACAGGGGTCGAATATGTGCGATTTTCCGGTGTAGTCAGCCCGGACACCATTGCCGCAGGTAATGTGGTGCCGTCTACCCAGGTCGCCGATGCGCGCGTTGAATACCGTTCCAATAGCCGCCTCGATGCGGCACAGGTGATGACCTCCTTGACGCGATTTTTCTTGAGCGTAATGCCATTATGAGAGCAGAGAGTTTGTGTAAGAAATCACCGGGCAGCGTTTTAGCGATGTTATTCGTAACGCTTGCCATGTTGATGCCGGGCGTCTCGCATGCCGAGCGCCTCAAGGATCTAGCCAGTATTCAGGGTGTGCGGCAGAACCAGCTGATCGGTTATGGCCTGGTTGTCGGGCTTGATGGCAGTGGCGACCAGACCACCCAGACACCCTTCACAGTACAAAGTGTCGCCAGCATGTTGCAGCAAATGGGCGTCAATTTGCCGCCTGGCACAACCCTGCAACTTAAAAATGTGGCCGCAGTGATGGTGACGGCATCATTGCCGGCTTTCGCCCAGCCTGGGCAGACGCTGGATGTCACGGTATCCTCAATGGGCAATGCCAAGAGCCTGCGTGGCGGCACCTTGCTGATGACGCCGTTAAAAGGCGCCGATAACCAGATATACGCCATGGCGCAAGGCAATTTGCTGGTAGGTGGTGTGGGTGCCTCCGCAGGCGGCAGCAAGGTCCAGGTTAATCATCTCAGCGTGGGGCGTATTTCTGCCGGCGCAACGGTAGAACGTTCGGTACCCAGTTCGCTGACTCAGGGCAACGTGGTGCAGCTGGAACTCAATGACACCGATTTCTCAACGGCCAGCCGGGTAGTCGAAGCGATCAACAAGCAGTTTGGTAACAACACAGCCGCCGCCATGAATGGCCGTGTGATCCAGATTCAGGCACCGCTGAACAGCGATGAACGGGTTGCCTTCCTGGGTGTATTGGAAAGTCTCAACGTGACGCCGGCGCGAACCGCTGCCAAGGTGATTTTGAATGCGCGCACCGGTTCCGTCGTGATGAACCAGTCGGTCACGCTCGATAGTTGCGCGGTTTCGCATGGCAATCTCTCGGTCATGATCGATACCCAGCCAGTCATCAGCCAGCCGGCACCGTTTTCTCAGGGTCAGACCGTTGTTACGCAACGCTCGCAGATCGAAATCAAGAAGGAACCTGGTCAGGTGTTGATGCTGCAAAACGGCGCTTCATTGGCCGAAGTGGTCAGAGCCCTGAATGCCATCGGCGCCACGCCGCAGGATTTGCTGGCAATTTTGCAGGCGATGAAAGCAGCGGGTTCGCTGCGCGCCGATCTTGAGATTATTTAACGAGCGCGCCTCATGATCAACCCGACTGAGATAACTGGCAGCATTGCTCTGGATACGCAGAGTGTGGATGCGTTACGTCAGTCGGCCAAGCAGAATACGCCTGAGGGATTAAAGACTGTCGCCAAGCAGTTTGAAGCCCTGTTCATGAACATGATGCTCAAAAGCATGCGCGAAGCCAGTTCACAGGACGGCCCGTTCGACAATGCACAGAGCCGTATGTACACCTCGATGCTGGATCAGAAGTTAAGCCAGAATCTTGCCTCGCGTGGCATCGGGCTGGCCGATGTATTAATCCGCCAGCTTTCCAATACCGTGACGGCTCCTCCTGGCGCAAACCCGGCTGAACAAACTGCTGCACCAAACCAGCCGGTTATGCCTTCCAGCGTAGCACCTTCCAGCGTAGCGCCTACTGTCAATAAAGCCGATTCAAATCAACCAGCACACGTCCAGGCATTTCAGGCACGTCTTGAATCGCATGCTGAAGAAGCCAGCCGCACGACCGGCATCCCGGCCAAATTCATGCTTGGACAAGCGGCACTCGAAAGTGGTTGGGGGCGACGCGAGATTGTCGCTGCGGATGGCACGCCCAGCCACAATCTGTTTG
>JBDSHM010000406.1:0-3406 GCA_039918495.1 Sulfuriferula sp.
TGTCGGCCACCGGGTCAAGAAAGGCACCAAAAGCCGAGGTCTGGTTGAGGATGCGAGCAAGATAACCGTCCAGCCAATCGGTAATAGCCGCAAAACCGAATATTCCAGCAGCAGCGAGATTGATTTCACGTGCAGTGAGCCAACCGTCGGGCAGATAGAACACGGCGACAATCAGCGGTATAAGGATAATTCTGAGCCAGGTAAGCAGGTTGGGAAGATTCAGTGGCATGACGACAATTCAGTGGGGTATCCGGCTAGTGTAATTCACGATATATCTTTTCGGCCAGCGCATGGCTGATTCCATCGATCTGGGCAATTTCTTCCACACCGGCACTTTGCAATCCGCGCAGACCGCCGAAATTCTCCAGCAGCTTTTGCCGGCGCTTGGGACCTATGCCGGCAATATCTTCCAGTTTGGAATGGGTTCGTGCCTTTCCGCGGCGAGCACGGTGACCTGTGATGGCGAAACGATGCGCCTCGTCCCGGATCTGCTGGATCAGATGCAGACCGGGGTGGTCGCTGGGCAAACGCGTGGTGCGACCATCTGTCGTAATAAGTTGCTCCATACCGGCTTTCCGCTCGACGCCTTTGGCCACACCAATCAACTCGATGTCAGCAATGCCGAGTTCGGCCATGACTTCGCGGGCGATGTTAAGCTGGCCGGCACCCCCATCGATCAGAATCAGATCCGGGCGCATGGCTTCTGTCTGCTGAATTTTAGTATAGCGCCGGGTAAGCACATCGCGCATCGCCGCGTAATCATCGCCAGGGGTGATGCCGCTAATGTTATAGCGCCGGTATTCGCCATTCTGCATCGTGCCCTTATCGAATACCACACACGAGCCTACCGTCGCCTCGCCCATGGTATGGCTGATATCGAAGCACTCAATGCGTTGCAGATTAGGTAAAACCAACGCATTCTGCAGTGCAGTGAGGCGCCCCTCCTGAGTGGCTTTTTGGGCAAGCTGTCGCGTAATCGCAATGCGCGCATTTCCCTGCGTCATGGCCAGCCATTTACGGCGTTCGCCGATGGCATTGATATGGATACTCACCTTGCGTCCGGCCTGCTCGCTGAAGGCTGCCGCCAGGGCGTCAGCGTCGATCGGTTCGGAAACGATAATCTGCGGCGGAATGGCACGATTGAGGTAATGTTGTGAAAGAAATGCTTCCATGGCTTCTTTGCTGGTCACGTCATGTGCGTTTTGCGGAAACAGGCTCTTATCACCCAGATGCCGCCCACCTCGTATCATCAGCAGGTTAACACACAGCAGACCCTGCTCTGCCACCAGCGCCACCACATCGACGTCTGCCTGACTCTTGTTCCCTACAAACTGTTTCTCGCGTACTGCGGTGAGGCTCTTGATCTGGTCGCGATACAGCACCGCATCTTCATAGCGCATGGTATCTGCAGCCAGCTGCATTTTTTCAGTAATGGACTGCAGCACCTCGTTTTCCTTGCCGTCCAGAAACAGCGCTGCATTCTTTGCGTCGGCAGCATAATGCTCAGGACTGATCAAATCCACGCATGGCGCAGTACAGCGTTTGATCTGATGCAGCAGGCATGGGCGTGAGCGATGGTTGAATACGCTGTCTTCGCAAGTGCGCAGACGAAATACCTTTTGCAGAATCTGGATACTATTGCGGACTGCATAGGAATTAGGAAACGGCCCGAAGCATCGGTCCTGAAGCTGCGGCGTGCCGCGAAAATACGCAAGTCGCGGATAGCGGTGACCACTGAGCATGAGATAGGGGTAGGATTTATCGTCACGGAACAGGATGTTGTAACGTGGCGACAATGCTTTGATCAGATTGTTTTCCAGCACCAGCGCTTCAGATTCGGAGCGCGTGACGGTGATCTCCACGCTGGCGATTTTCGCCACCATCAAGCGGATGCGCGGACTCTGGTCGGATTTCTGGAAATACGAAGACACGCGTTTTTTCAGGTCGCGCGCCTTGCCTACATACAGCACTTCGCCATCCTGCCCCAGCATGCGATACACACCAGGGAGGCCAGGCAGCGTCGCGAGGAATGCCTTGCTGTCGAAACCCTCAGTCTTCATCCAGCAATTTGCCCGCGATTGCCCAATTTTCTTCCGGCAACTCATCGAAGGCAATGTACGTATAAGAAGCCGGCTTACCCGCCACGCGCTCCAGCGTGTCGGTAATTTCCGCTGCGATTGTCTGTTTTTGTTCGCGGCTCAAACTGCCTGCGATACGAATATTCACATAAGGCATGGCTTATTTCTCCTTGTCGGCACGAATGCGCGCAAACACAGCGCGGAACATATCCGGCGTCAGGCGGCGCGTATTGGTATTGTAACGGCTGCAATGGTAGCTGTCGTAGAGCGTGCGGCCATCGCCCAGCACATGCACCGCGCCATGCCCGAAGACGTGAGTTTTGGGTTTTAACCCCAATGCCATGAGCACGGCAGCATGGGCGACGCTGCCCAGTGCAAGAATCGCCAGGTTGTTGGGCAGTGCCGCAATTTCATTGGCCAGATAGTGGTTGCACTGACGAATCTCGGCCGTTTCTGGCTTGTTGGCGGGCGGCAGACATTTGACCGCATTGGTAATGCGGCAACCGTGTAATTGCAAACCATCCTCTGTGCTCACTGAGCTTGGATGACTGGCGAAACCATATGTATGCAGAGTTTCGTAGAGCAATATCCCTGCGTGATCGCCGGTAAAGGGGCGCCCGCTGCGGTTGGCGCCATGCATGCCGGGGGCCAGGCCGACAATCAACAGCCATGGCGCGGCATCGCCAAACGGCGCGACCGGACGCGCATGGTAGTCGGGATGCGCGACGCGTACCTCATCGAGGAAACCGGCAAGACGCGGACAAGCCCGGCAATTCAGATCAAAGGACGTCATCAATGATGATGGCTTGGGTAAAACGGGACACCCACCTGCTCAAGCTGGGCGGCGGGCAGTTCAGGCTGCAATGTCACATGGTCAATATCAAAGCGACTATGCAACATTGTCCGTGTCGAGTGGAGAATACCCGGCCAATCCTGCATGGTAGGGATGTCCAGATGCGCAGACAACGATACTTTGCCTGAAGCCAGTGTCCAGATATGCAGGTCATGCACCGAAGTCACACCGGCCGTTTGCGCCAGCGCCAATCCCACTTCAGGCAAATCGAGATTTTTCGGCACACCTTCCATCAAAATATGCAGCGCTTCTCTGAGCAGTCGAATGCTGGAAACCAGAATCAGCGCCACCACAAACAGAGACAACAGTGCGTCAATCGGCAGCCAGCCGGTAAAATAAATTACCGCGCCTGCGATCAGCGCCGCCACCGAGCCGAGCATGTCGCCCAGCACATGCAACAACGCGGCGCGCACATTGAGTGTCTGTTCACCGCGCGATAATTGGTACGCGACAAAGATATTCACCACCAGTCCGA
>JBDSHM010000407.1:0-5626 GCA_039918495.1 Sulfuriferula sp.
GTTGGGACATTCCTACAGAAGCAAGCGGAGGAATCGTAAATACGACACTTGGAATCGAGCGATATTCCGTTTGTAAATGATTGCCCTTAAGCAGATTGCCGGCGATAAGTTTGCCGTCGTAGCCCGCCACTGGGGTAAGTGGCAATCCCGCGGTCGCAGCGGCATCACCGCCCGAATAGATGGCCGGATTGGTGACGCTTTGCAGATATTCATTCACCGTCACACCGCGTTTTTCACGGACGACCTCTGCGGCCTCCAATGCCAAATCCTCAAGATCCGGCACCCTGCCTGCGCCGTGCACCGCCAGATCGCATTCAAAAGTAATGCTGGCGTCATGCTGTTTAGCGGTGATCGCAAAGCGGCCATTGGCAATCTTTTCGATCGCCTCTACTGAAGTTTCAGTATGGATTATCACACCCAGCGCGACTGTCGCATCAGCCAGTCTGGATACCATATCCTCGTCGAAGCCTTCGAGAATGCGGGCACCCCTGTGCAACACGGTAACCTTCGATCCGGCACGTGCCGCCAGATGGGCAAACTCCATCGCAATGTAGCCGCCACCCACAAACACTATTTCCTCGGGTAAGCTTTCAAGTTCCATAAATTTCGTACTGTCAAAAAGATATTCCTGACCGTGAATTTTCAGATTAGCAGGTGTTGCGCCTGTGCCAATCACAAAATGCCGGGCTTCCAACCGCTGCCCTTCAAGCTCAACCGCATTTCGCCCGATGAATTTTGCCCTGCCGTGAAAAACGCTGATTCCCGCCTGTTCAAACGACGCTTCCTTATGGTCCGGAACAGGCTCGGTAAATGAACGCTTGAATTGCATCAAGCCCGGCCAGTCGATCTCCAAATCACCGTTGATTACGTGCTTGCCCTTCATACGATGTGCCCAATCAACCAACTCCGCTACGCCGACCAGGACTTTCTTGGGATCACAACCTCGCAATGCACATGTGCCTCCAAATGGCAGCGAATCGATCACCGCCACTGTCCAGCCTGCAGAACGGCAGGCGGTTGCGACAGTCGATCCGACTGTTCCGCTACCGATTACAATTAAGTCGAACGCCTGCATATGGATATCCCGATTAACCTGTCCGCATCCCTATTCAGGGGATGGCACCATCAATGATTCATTACAGATCGCTATCCGAACCGGGAAACGATCATCAAACCGTTTGGAAATTTTCGCTTAACCGCCAAGATTCGTATGTACGCAAGCGAACTGAAAGACGGAAATCGCATAAGCCGAGTCCATCCACGGTAAATATGTCAGGCTTGCAACGCACTAGAAACGACACGGGCTCCAACATTGATTGCCTGTCGATACATGCGAACTTCGATATTTATTTTGCGCCATGAGTGAATGCGGATTCCTATGAATTTCCACGTTATACCCAAGCTTATCGGCTGCCTTCCTAAGCGCGCTGCTTCGCCAGCACGGCATTCGCACGCGCGCAGACATTGTCGACAGTGAAGCCGTATTCGCGCAGCACGATCTCGGCTGGGGCCGAAGCACCGTAGCGTTCCACTCCGACCACCGCGCCATGCGCACCAACGTAACGCTCCCAGCCTTGCGTCACACCCATTTCGACCGCGAGCCGCGCACCGATCGAAGGCGGCAGCACCGCATCGCGTTCGGCTTGTGGCAAGGTTTCGAATAGCTCCCAGCTCGGCATCGACACGCAGCGCACGGCGATACCCTGCTGCTGCAAACGCGCTGCCGCCGCCACGATCAGACTGACTTCGGAACCACTGGCGATGAGTATCAGTTCGGGCTTGCCATCGACCGCATCGCTCAACACATAGGCGCCACGACGCAACCCATCCGCCGCAGCGTAGCGGCTGCGGTCGAGCGTGGGTAGTGCCTGTCGGGTCAAGACCAGCATCACCGGCCGCTCCCGCATTTCCAGCGCGACGCGCCAGGCGACCGCTGTTTCATTGGCATCACCGGGGCGGATCACGATGAGATTCGGAATCGCACGCAGGCTCGCCAGTTGCTCCACCGGCTGATGCGTGGGCCCGTCCTCGCCGACGGCGATACTGTCGTGCGTGAACACATGCACGACATGCAGTCCCATAAGTGCCGCCAGCCGAATCGCCGGGCGCATATAATCGGAAAAGATCAGAAAGGTCGAACCATACGGAATAAAACCGCCGTGCGCGGCGAGTCCGTTGACGATGGCGCCCATCGCATGTTCGCGTATGCCGAAGTGCAGATTGCGCCCGGCATAACTCCAGCCGGCACTATCGGAACCTTGCTGGTCCGTATTCTTGCCTGCAGGCGGATTGAAATCGCCCAACCCCTTCAAGGCTGTTTTCGTCGAACTATCCAGATCGGCCGAACCGCCGGTCAATGCAGGCAGTTTGGGCGCAATGGCATTCATCACCTTGCCGGATGCATCGCGCGTCGCAAGGCCCTTGGCATCGGCATCAAATACCGGGATATCCGCATCCCAGCCCGGCGGCAGTTCGTCGCGCAAGCGGTACTGAAGCGCCTTCGCCAATTCCGGAAACGCCTTGACGTAAGCGCTCAGCGAATCATTCCATGTTGATTCGTGCTGTGCGCCGCGTTCCACCGCCGTGCGAAAATGCGCTAACGACTCGTCGGGGATCAAAAATGCCGGCTCGATCGGCCAGCCCATTGTCTGCTTGGTTTTACGCACACCGTCCACGCCCAGAGGTGAACCGTGAGACTTGAAGCTGTCCTGCTCGGGCGAGCCATAGCCGATATGAGTACGCACCAGAATCAGCGATGGCCGAGCGGTTTCGGCGCGCGCTGCGGTCAGCGCTGCGTCGATTGCGGCTATATCGTTGCCGTCCGCTACCGATATGGTGTGCCAACCGTAAGCTTCGAAACGCTGCGCGCGTTTCTCGGTGAAGCTGATATCTGTGCCGGCGGCCAAAGTGACGTAATTGTCGTCATAGAGACAGGTGAGCTTTCCAAGCTTGAGATGGCCGGCCAGCGAGGCTGCTTCAGAAGCCACGCCTTCCATCAAGTCGCCATCGCTGACGATCGCAAACGTATGGTGATCGATAAGCGCGTGGCCAGGCCGGTTGTAGTGCGCCGCAAGTTGCGCCTCGGCAATCGCCATGCCGACTGCATTGCCGAAACCCTGCCCCAGCGGTCCGGTGGTGGTTTCCACACCGGGCGTGTGCCCGCGCTCGGGATGCCCCGGCGCCTTGCTGCCCCATTGGCGGAACTGCTTGATATCGTCCAGCGCAAGATCGAAGCCGGTCAGATGCAACAGACTGTAGAGCAGCGCTGAACCGTGCCCGGCAGACAGCACGAAGCGATCACGATTGAACCAATGCGGATTTTTCGGGTTGTACCTGAGCCAGCGCATCCATAGCACATAGGCCATGGCCGCAGCACCGAGCGGCATGCCTGGATGGCCGCTGTTGGCCTTCTGCACCATGTCCACAGACAGGAATCGAATGGTGTTGATGTATTGCTGATCGAGTTCAATGGACATATTTCTCTCCTGATTGAATGCCTGATAGATGAGTGTCGGATACAGATTTTCCGGTCATGCGGGCGGTTTTTCCGGTGGTGTAGCCGCTTTGCCGAGCCAGGACCATGCAGCGTCCTCATTGACGAAGTCGAAATGCCGCACCTGTGCGTGAATGAAATGGTTTGTAAGGCTCGGCAAAATATTCGCCACAGCGCCGTCTGCAACGATTGCGACTTTCTCGATGCGCGGCAGATGCGCCTTGAGAAACTTCAGATGGGACACCAGCGCACCAAAATCCTGCCAGCCGGGAAACGATTTCGCGTGTATCAATACGCCATGCAGCTTCCCGTGTCCTGCCATATAAGCATCGACCTGGCTCGATATCAAAATGAAATCCGCCGCTTCAAGCGGCCCGTCCGGATGCAGCACGAGTATGCCCTCATCGTGTTGCAATTCGTAGTTGAGCATGGTGAATTCTCCTTAAATCAAACAGAGATGCAGATATTCCAGTGCAAGTTCAAAAAAAGCCTCGTCTGTGATATTGCCGAGCCGGAGACTTTGACCGGGGTCATGCCGTGGTTGTGCGTTTTTCATGTTTTCTTCAGTACGGGGTTATGCCAGCTTCCGTCAGCCGCAATCAGCGCATCGGCCTGTTTTGGCCCCCAACTGCCGGGCTTGTATGAATAAACAGGATCAGCACTGTCAAGAACCGGATTGACCACCACCCATGCGGCTTCGACTGCATCCTCGCGGGTGAACAGCGCACCGTTTCCGGCCATCGCATCAGTTAACAGCCGCTCGTAAGGTGATTCAATCCCGGACTGTTCATCCAACAGGTAGAGCTCGCGCTGGTCGCCCACGAATTCCGTGCCTGCCCGCTTGACACGTGCGGCAATGGCAACGGCAGTATTGGGAGACAGGCGGAAGCGCAGATAATTGGCGTGCCCGTCTACCGGTGCCGAATCATCGAACAGCTTCTGCGGCGGCGGCTTCAGCTCCACCAGAACTTCAGCTGAAGTGTTAGCCAGACATTTGCCTGAACGCAGGTACCACGGCACGCCTTCCCAGCGCCACGAATCGATGTACAGCCGCAGCGCGCAAAAGGTCTCGACATTCGAGTCTTTCGCCACGCCCGGCTCTTTACGGTAACCGGCGTACTGGCCGCGCACCACATCGTCCGGATCCAACGGGCGCATGGCCTGAAAGACTTTGGCCTTCTCGCTGTGCACGGCACCATAACCCTGATAGGCAGGTGGTTCCATGGCCAGCAGCGCGACAATCTGAAACAGGTGATTCTGAATGACGTCGCGCAGACAACCGGCGCTTTCGTAAAACCTGCCGCGCCCCTTCACGCCGAAATCCTCGGCGAGCGTGATCTGCACGCTGGCGACACAATTGCGATTCCAGATCGGTTCGAGAAAAGAATTGGCGAAACGGAAATAGAGGATATTCATGATCGCCTCTTTTCCGAGATAGTGATCAATGCGAAAAATGGCGTCTTCTGCAAACACCGACAGCGCGATGCGGTTGAGTTCCTGCGCTGAAGCCAGGTCGCGTCCGAACGGCTTTTCGACAATCACACGCGCCTGATCGGCCATACCAGCGGCACCCAGCCCCTGGATTGCCGTGGTGAACAGCACGGGCGGAATAGCAAGATAATGCGCCGGATGGCTGGCATCGCCCAGCGCCTGCTTGAGCGCCTTGAATGTAGCCGGGTCGTTATAATCGCCGCCCACATAGCGGAGTTGCGAAAGCATGTGCTCAAGTGCATCCCGATCATCGAGTTTACCGGCTTGCTTGAGACTGTCTTTCACCCGTTTACGGAATTGCGCCAGGCTCAATTTGGAACCGGCCACGCCAATCACCGGCACGCTGAGAGCGCCATGCTTGGCCATCGCATAGAGCGCCGGAAAGATCATTTTGTGGGCAAGGTCGCCGGTCGCGCCGAAGACGACCAGCGCGTCTGCCGACGCCATGCGATTGAGAGTTTGCTCCATACTTAGCGCTCGCCTTTCTTCTCGTCATGCCCGCCAAACTGCTTGCGCATCGCAGACAGCAGCCGATTGGCATAATCGTCATTACCGCGCGAAGCGAAACGTTCGAATAGCGCCGCATTGATGACCGGCGCCGGCACGCCCTCTTCAATGGCAGCCAGCGCAGTCCAGCGCCCT
>JBDSHM010000408.1:0-1933 GCA_039918495.1 Sulfuriferula sp.
CACACGCTACGCGACGGATCGGCAAGATTGACAAAATTCGTACCTTGCATGTGCATCGAATAAACCGGGGGCAAGCTGGGGAAATCCAGCTGCAACTGACCGGGCTGGTTGACCACAATGGCATCCACATCACATAACCTATCCACTGCTTCACGCAACGGACCGGCAGGTTGCAATCGGCCATTGCAAAATCCCTGCACCCCATCCACCACAGCGATCTCCATATCCCGCGCCAGCCGATAATGCTGCAAACCATCGTCGGAAATCAGCACATCCACGTGCGGATGCGCAATCAACAGCGCGCGCCCCACTGCCGGCCGGTCACGCCCCACCCATACCGGGCACTTTAGCAATCCAGCCAGCAGGACAGGCTCATCGCCGACGTGCGACGCATCGCTGCTTGCACCTACCTGCTGGGGAATATGTGTGCTCCCGCCGTAACCGCGACTGATCACGCCGGGATGCCAGCCTCGCGCCATCAATTCCTGCGCCAGCCAGGCAACCAGCGGCGTTTTACCTGTACCGCCGACGCTGATGTTGCCGACCACAATGACAGGTACCGGCAGTATTTTGGTGCGCAGCATGCCACGCCGATAAAGTGCCCTGCGCAGACCTGACACAAGACCGAATACCCAACTCAATGGAATCAGCAAGACATGCCAGAGCGTGGTGCCCTGCCACTGCCGCGTGATCCAGTTACTTACCATTCGAATACTCGTTCCACCAGTTCCCGGCTCACCGACTCTGCCAGTCGCCGTTCCTGCCAGAACAGACGTCGTGCGGTGTCAGCCTGGTTGCGTGCAGCAATCGGGGCATCCCGGTAATTGATCCATAACGCGGGAACATCCGCGGTTTCCGGTATGGCTTCCGCTAATGCAGCTTTGGGCAATTTTATTTCCGGGGCACGCGATAATGCCGCCCCTCCCGCCATCGCCTGCCACATCACCGTCGCATCGAATCGCGCCAGATGGGCTGCCGTAACTGCCGCGGCAATGCCCGGCAACCACTTGCTATCATCCACCCATAACACGCTGCCATTCGCGGGCGGCTCGCGGTTCCAGCCGCTCATCGGAATCACCTCGGTTTGTGGGCGCTCTCCGCTGACAAACACAATATCCTGTGGAGCATGCCTGAACAGTGCCTGCACCACTTCATCGACCGAGTCGGGGCTGGGG
Organism: Sulfuriferula sp.; assembly: GCA_039918495.1. Classification (GTDB taxonomy): domain Bacteria; phylum Pseudomonadota; class Gammaproteobacteria; order Burkholderiales; family Sulfuriferulaceae; genus Sulfuriferula. Next base: position 1,176 of record JBDSHM010000408.1, read on the forward strand.
CCATGCAACCACCACAGGTGTCGTTCGGCATTGCCATTGACTAGGGATTTGAAATTGGGATCGACTTGCGCCTCAGCCAGAATGGCATGCATGTCAGCTACGGGCGCAATATTTTCCTGTGTAGAAGGCGTTTCATTGCTTGCATAGACACGCTCAAATGCAAGCTCAATTTGAGCAGGCACATTGACCGCCAGCAGGTGGGGCCTGCCAGCCAGTTTTGTCACCAAATTCGGGCGCGGCGTAGTACCCACCAATATCACTCCGAATGGCTCGAACCGCTCAAACACCCGAGCAATTGCGGTGGGGTGATCGCATGGCGCATAGCCCCAGCCTGTCTTGTCGCAATCATCGAGTAAGGCCAGAAATTCCGGGTATTCATGCTCATACGTCAGTACCAGACGTATATCCAGGCGTCGCGCCCGAACGGCTCGCAATAGTTCTACGGCAAGACGCACGCTATCGCGATCCGACCCCGCCATGATCCAAACCACCTTGCCGCGCTCGCCCATTGGCTTTAACCAGCCCCAGCGCGCAGCTACACGATGCATCAACCCGGTCTTTCGGTCGCGCCGATCGGCCAGCCACAGGCCGAGCCGACTACTACCAAATGGGTCTCTCCAGGATTTGGTTGAGGGATGAGTCATGCTAATCGGGAAACATTGACTGGCTGGCTTGACCAGCCAGAATAATTAACGGCCTTGGCCTCGTTGCGTAGCGAAGGTGACGCGCACCATCCCCGCTTCACGCGCAGCTTCCAT
>JBDSHM010000409.1:0-1563 GCA_039918495.1 Sulfuriferula sp.
GAACCCACGGTCGCCCAGCGCTGGTCGATGACTGCCACTTTGGCGTGCAAGAAGCTTTTGTGATATTCGCATATGCTTATCCCCGCCATCAGAAACTGTCCGTAAAGTGCGCGCGATGCATAGTGCAGCAGTCGGTATTCCACTCTGCCCTGTAGCAACAGCGACACTTTGACGCCGCGCTCGGCGGCTTCGATCAAGGCGCGTCGAAAACGAATACCCGGCAGGAAGTACGCGTTGGCAATAATGATTTCACTTCGCGCCGCATTGATGGCATCCAGATACGCCTCTTCAATATCTCGCCGGTGGCGGAGATTATCGCGTACCAGCAAGGTCGCGTGTTGTTCGCCTACCGATTCTGTTTGAACCGCCACGGAATGCAGGTGATGCGGCCTGCGGCCTTGCGTCCATTTCACTAATTCCCACAAGCGTCGCATTACGGGAGCGATTTGCGCCAGGATTGGCCCTTCCACCTGTACCGCATAATCGTAACGCGGTGGAATCTGACCGGGGGTATCCATATCGTCAATGATATTGATGCCGCCAATGAAGGCGATGCGCGCATCGATCATGCTGAGTTTGCGATGCTGGCGGCGCAGGCGGTTGCGACGCAAATGCAATAGGCCCGGTTCAGGACGGAAGATTAAGATTTCAACTCCGTCGCGATGCATCTCATTCAATAGCTCGGATGGCAATGTCTTGCAGCCGAACCCATCCAGCATCAGATGCACTTTTACGCCCCGCAATGCAGCTCGCGACAGTGCGGCGGCAATCGTACGGCCGGTATCATCATCCGCAAAAATATAGGTTTCCAGGTGAACTTCATGCTGCGCAGCATTGATTGCTGTTTGCAACGCCGGAAAAAATTCCACGCCACTCTGAAGTAGCGTAATACGATTGCCAGGTAGAAGACCTGGCGTCATGCGCGCTTGAGCGTTGCCGTCAGCGCAGCGTGGTCTGAAATACGCCGCCAGTTGGCACCATGCATGACCGTTGCGTCAGCCACGTCAAAACCGCGCACGTAGATACGGTCAAGGTGAAACATCGGAAACGCCGATGGAAAACTGCGTGCCGGACTACCGTTTGCCAGCTCGAATACCTCTCTCAACCCAAGCTCCTGAGCCAATTGCTTTCCGGCCCGGATGCGCCAATCGTTAAAATCACCGGCAATGATGAGCGGCGCATCGTCCGGAACCGCGCTACGGATACGCTCGGCCAGTAAATGCATCTGGACCGCTCGTCCACGTTCGAACAAACCCAAATGCACGCACAGGCAATGCAGTACCTGTTTCATTCCCGGCACCTCCATCTCGGCATGCAGCAAGCCTCGTGATTCGTAGGCATGAGCGGAAATATCCAGATTTTCCCAGCGCAGGATGGGGTAACGGGACAAAATGGCGTTGCCATGGTGACCTGCATCGTAAACAGCGTTTTTGCCATAGGCAAAATCAGTCCATACGCTGTCTGCAAGAAACTCGTATTGGGGTGCTATGGGCCAGTTAGCAAAACGTGCTGCATGGCCTGCATGACCGCCCTGCACCTCCTGCAGAAATACGATATCGGCGG